>JAJDCM010000133.1 GCA_029260825.1 Planctomycetota bacterium
ATTCCCACGGCAATCCCGACACCTTCGCTCGTCCACGACACGTCCTTCAAAGACTCGCAGAGCCTTAGATCCAATGACGCCCAAGTCTTGCCACCGTCGAACGATCGCCACCCATTCCCCTCCTGTCCCATCAGGACACCTATTCTTCGCTCCGGCCCAAAAAACTCGACATCGATAAATCCGGTAGCGGGGGCACTGAAGACATGATCCCAGGTACGACCGCGGTCGGAGGTCCGCACAAGGGACGCTGACTGGGAATGAGTCGCCCAAATATTCTGGGATGACGAGACGAAGAGATCGGTGATAAATGTCGTGTAGCTCTCGTCGACTACAGGTCCGTCATCTGCAACGGCATAGGAGCTTGCGTTCCCGGTCATGAACAGGACCAAGGCCACTGAAAAGATCCTCATCAAGAGCTCCTGGCTCGGTTCCACACCGCTAGGGCACCTCCGAGCAAGACGAGAATCGCCACGACGCCGAGGCCCCATTCCGAAACGGCCGGCACCGCGCCGATCCGAGGAGGATTCGTGATTCGTTCTCCATCGAGATTGTCGCCGGGGCGGACAATCTTGCCATTGAACATCCCGTCTCCGTCCCCAACGGCTCTCAGTGGCGCCCCGACGGCTGTTCCCTGCTCATAAGCGAACTGGTCGCCGGTACCGTGTACTCCGGGCGGGATCGGATTGATGGGAAAGACGTCGGCTCCGCCACCATCTTCATCTTCAGCGAAGTTCAGAGGTTGGTCCGGTGTGAGGGAGCTTGGCGGGTCGTATCCCGTGTTGACGCGACCCTCATTTGTAGAGTCCATCGTCCAGAGAGGACTCACTGCCATCACGTCTCCCCGCCCCCCGGGATTAGCGAAGCGATGGATGTTGTAAGTTCCGAATCCGTACTCATCCCCAAGAACCGCACTGTTCGTGTCGGGCCGAACCCCGATGAAATTTCCCATTTCGTCGATCATCCACCAAGTAATGGAGACTTCTTCGCCGGGGTCGAAATCATCGATTACGATTGTGAATCCGTCACGAACGTTGGGACCATTATCAATCGTCTCCTTGTTTAGAATTTCGATGAAAGCGGGAGACCCTCCTTGATTAACGGACCCAGGGATCATTTGGGTTAGAGCGGTGATGCAAATACTTGGCGATGTGCTCTCGAACGCCGGATCCAAGAGGCCACGAAACGTGTCTGGTCCTATCGTTGCAACCGGTGCAGGAACGGGTGTTCCCTTGAGCCCAACACTAAAGGTGATTCTAGTCAGTCCGGCCTGAGAGACCGTCCAATCGTTGGGGATCATCATGTTTCCAGTTGGTGTACTCGAGGCACGAATGGGAAAAGACAGACTGGGAAACGGAGGCTGGCAGCCCGCGGGAGGAAAGATAGGCATCGTCTGCTGATCGTCCAGAGGGCGACCATTGCTGTCCAAGAAAGCTCCGCAAAAATAGGGGGTTTGGTCGCCGGGATCGGGACCGGAAGCGACTCCACCTCGGTTCAAAACTAGACGGAGCCCGTAGCAATCCTTGTTCGTCCAGTTCACGATCTCCCCTTCGAAGAAGTATCGATCCTGCTCTGCGTCGGCTGGATCGGCTTCGATGAATGTGATTCGGCCGCAAAAGAGTCGATCAAGCATAACGTTACACGGCGGAGGGCTTGCGGCGGGGTCGGTGAATGCGGGCCCCGCGAAAAGAAAGAGAAGGAGGGATCCAAGACTCAAGACAAGGATCCGGCCCAAGAGTCTACGCGCGTGTTCCATTTCACAATTCTCCCTAGACGTGACGATTCCGAATCGTGCGCTCCACCGGAATAGGTAGGCGCTGCCAACACCCACTTTCGAGGAGTCTCCAAGTTGTGCCGCAAACGACACGATGATACTTCGTGAGCACATCGAATCGTCGATGAACGGACACGGTGATTGGAGCAGTCTCTATATGATTTCTCGCAGCCCCGAGCCTCGATCTTCCTATTCTCCGCCATTGAGAAGCTTGACTGGCCTGTGAATCTCCATTGAGCGTTCACACCCACGCCTTCAAGAATGGCCCTTAGTGAACTGCTTGATGAGCTGAAGGCTACTTCCTATTAATATACCAATTAATCCTACTTGTTATTTCACTCTCTATGAAGCGCGAATGCAACACAAATCAACTAGAAAACATCGAATCCCTATGTGGTAACTCGCAGCTTTCTTGACTCGGATTCGAACTTGCCCATATTTCACGACACTCAAAAGACACTAAGGACTCTGACTATTTTGGATGTTCCAACACTCGGTCTATGCTGGCGTGGTTGAAGTTACAAGCAAAGCGGATTACTCCCTTGGCTTGCCCCGAGGGCTGGCTTTGTGCGCGTCTATCCTGACACGCCCACTCGACACGATCCGAGCTCATTGGTGAATCGTTTCTTGCCGCGCGGCGCACTATTTTTCGGCGCTGCTGGCTCACTCTGTGAGCCCTTTCGACCCAGCTCTGCGTCGTCGAAAAGCACAAAAATCAAGACTACAATCGAGCTTCGGACCATTGATCTATATCAAGGACCTAGTCGCATCCAGCAACGAGCGCAGTGTGCTGGGTCTTTACATCAATCGAAATGAGGTCGAGACTTTGGCCATCGACGGCGGTGGGTCGCCAAAGCTACCGGAATACGGAAGAGCTTCTACGGGAAACGATCCATAGTGGTGAATTGACGACTCCGTCTCTTGTCACCATACTGAAGCCTCGACAATCGCCTCACCAATGCGATTACCATTCAGATTCGGCAAACCCGTAGAGCCTCACGGACGCACCAGAACAATCACCGCATTCGTAACACTTACCGGCCTTACGCCCGCCGAGCCTTGGTCTACGATTATTCCCTGAAAAGTAAGAGCACTTCCAGCCGGAAGTGGGTCATAGAAAAAGGCGGTTGGCGCTCGCCCTGGATCTTGAGTCGGAACGCCAAAGAAGACGCTGGCCCCGACAAGGTTCGTTCTACCAAGATTATTCGCCACAATAACTGGCTCTGATCCCGCGCTAAGAAGCAGCGGGAAGCATGAGACTCCAACATCAAAAGGGAGTGCAACTCCCGGTGCAACCGGAGTCCCTAGATGCCCCTGTAGAACAAAACGCCCGTTACTGCCTGCCGGAGGTGACAGCATCACCAAACTGATGAGGTCGTTGGACGCGACCTCTACAACTCGACCTTGATCTCCGATCGATCCGTTCACATACAGAACATTGCTGAGAGGACCCATGCCTTGGTTCACGCTTCCGGCAAGACAGCTCTCCCCATCGACCCGGCGGTAATAGTAGGCGGCCCCCGATCTCACTCCTCCCTCCTCATGACGGTTGGCCCCAACGAGCAGCCCGCTAGAATCAAGGGCAACAACATCATCAAAAGCTCTTCCCCCGGCCCCACCGAACTCATCACCAGCCATACCATCGTCGGCAAAAAGAAGTTGGTCTTCCGCCCAAATACCGCCGTGGTCGCGATACGCATATGCGCCACCTGAACCTACATTCCGACCATCTCCGGCTCCTGCGCCCACAACAATGACTCCACTGCTAAGAGCCACCGAATCACCGAACCCGTCTCCGAGATTCCCAAATCGGGCGGCTAGCCTCTGCTCTTGAACCCAGTCATTTCCGAGCCGTCGGAACACATAAGCAGAACCCTCATTGTCACCGGGAGACCCAATCACCACAACATCACCCTCGACTACCAAAGCCTGTCCGAATTCGTCTCCGGATCCCGTTACATCTCCACTCAAAGGCTCTTCTCTCTGTACCCAGACGTCCTTGATGAATTCGAAGACGTGGACGCTCCCCACTCCCTCATCTCGGGTCATCCCGACCATGACAACGCTTCCATCCACGCCAACCGAATCCCCGAACAACTCGTTCTTATCGCCATCACCAGCGAGTACTCTTAGATCGAGCTCCCACACCCCGCCAGTCCGGCGGTAGATGTACGCCGTACCCCGGCTGCCCTCATCAAAAGGAGCGCCTACAACAAGTAACTGGCCATCTGATGAGGCGGCAACCGAATCGCCAAAGCGTCCGCCGATTCCCGTGATTGCCCCTTGGCTTTCCACCCATTGATCGTTCTCAAACCGAAAAAAAAACACAGCCCCGGGCGCCCCTCCGCCCGGCTCTACCCAAAGCGGCGCTCCGATGATCAGCTCATTCCCTGAAATCGTCAGGGCGGACCCAAATGCATCCCCGCGAACACCGATCGAAATCGTATCTTCATGCTCCCAGAATGCTCCGCTTCTTCGAAACACCTGCACCTCTCCTGGTACACTGGCCGAGCCCGGCACATAATCCGTCGCTCCCAGAATCGCGATGTCCCCCGCCAACGATACCGCTACCCCAAATCGCTGATCTTCAACTCGAATCAAAGGTAGGATTTCCTGCTCCTGTACAAAAAGAAGTTGCGCGGCTCCGGGAAGGGTTCCAAGAATCAAGATCATGATTCCTTCCCCAAGGAAGAGCAGCGACACTTTTGTCCACTGGGTCATTTTCACTCTGTCTCCCTTCGTCTACAGACTGATGCTTGCCTGGGCTTCGCAGTTTCTTCAAGACACTCAAGAATAAGAAGTGTTCACTGGGCAACTTCGAAGGAGTTGAAGGTTTGGCTCAAGAGCCCCCCCGTCGCGGCCCCAATAACACGGGTCCCCAAGACGTAGTTCCCTGGGTTTGTCAACAGTCCCTCACCCGCGAGTCCGAGTCTTTTCTGAATTGATAAGCTCAGGTAAGGAGGAATTGCACGCACACCGCGGAAGCTCTCCGGGCGAATATCAACGACCGACCCATCCGGCCGGCAAATCCATGCGAAAATGTGAACGGTGGATAGCGTCGCACCATTCAGAAGCTGCCCTGCGACGTCCAGCGGATCTGCGGCTTGGATCGAAAGTACGGTCGACCCAAGTGTCAGCAGGATGGTCGGCTGAGAGACAGCTCCCGGCGGGCTGAATACCATTCCATACCCATCAATGCCTTCGACAAAAGTACCGAGAAAGATCCCCGTGTCGCTTCTGTAGCGAAGGATTTTGTTTGAATTCGCGTCTGATACGTAGACATTTTCGTTCGGACCAAACGCAATACCCCGTGGATCGCTCAACCCTCCCCTCCCAGACGGAATGAAGACATCAATGGACGCGCCTGTATTTCCGTCGTAGCGCCGAACGTCAGCACTTGAGGTCCCCGTAACATAAATATTCCCATCCGGTCCGTAAACGAATGTCTCTAGGTTCGTCCCTGCGTCGAGAAACACACCAAGAGGATCTCCCGAAGCTCCGTTGAATCTTCGTATCTCATCAGTGGCTCGATCGGCCACATAGAGATTGCCGTCAGGCCCAAAAAGGCAAGTCGAGGGAGAGACGAGACCAACGGAAGCAAAGATGCTCAGAAAGGCCCCCGTGCCTCCGTCATAACGAAGAACCCTCTCATTGCCGGAGCTTGTAACGTAGAGGTTTCCGTCTGGACCAAACGTCAAACCCCAGGGTTGACTGAGGCCTCCAGAACCAGCAGAAACGAACTCATCGAGAAACTCGCCACTTGTCCCGTCAAAGCGCAAGACACTTCCCGAATAAAAGCTGGTGGCATAGAGATTTCCATCCGGTCCGAAGGTTAACTCCAGAGGGCAGTTGAGACTCCCGCCAGCAATCGATTCTGACGAGGCCGGCAACGTATCGACATAGCGCACAATCCTATCCCCCGAACAATCGCACACTAACAAATCGGCGGCTAAGCCTTGGCCAGCCGTCAGAAAGACCACCATAAATGCCTGCGCAGCTCGAATCTTTCGTAACATTGAAGACTCCTCTTTACCCTACGATGCCTGTCTCAGATCATTCCTAAATCACACGTTTGGATCCACGCCTCTAAAGAAGTCACAGCTCGTAACTCAATGCGCCAAACGGCGAAACGGCTCAAGGCAAACGGGATTTCTTAGAAATTCTTGCAGCAAGACTGCAAAGACCTTCTGATGGAACGGCCTCCATGCACTACCGCTAACCTTGACCAAGTTCTGCTTTCCCTGTCTAATGAAGTGCAATGGAAGAGAATCAGACAAAGACAATCGCTCTTTTAGATGAGTGGCATCAAGGAAACGAAAAGGCACTCGACGCCCTTCTAGACCTTCATCTTCCAACCATCCGCTCCATGGTGAAGAAGAGACGGAGCGAATACCTTCGAGGAAAAGAGGAAACAAGCGACTTCATCCAAGAAGCGGTGCTAAGGTTCCTTCGCTTCGGGCCAAAGGTAAGGATCGCCAACGAAAAATCGTTTTGCGCGTTCCTATCCACAGTCGTTCAGAACATGCTCAATGATCGTTACAGTTTCTACCAAGCAAATTGTCGCGGTGGATTGACTCCTGTTACGTTACATACTCAAGATGGAGGTGATCTCGACACTCCATCTCGCATTCTTGGAAGGGAAGAAGCGAGGAATCTGATTAGGGCCGGACTGGAATTCCTCGAGCCTGAGGATCGTGAGATCATTTTTCTTCGCCGTTGGGAAAATCAGACCTTCGATACGATCGGCAACGGACTGTCGATATCCAAGGCAGCAGCCACCCAACGCTTCTGTCGGGCAATGGCTCGATTGACTCAACTGACACGACGATTGGAGGACGGAAAGTTGGACACAATTCTTGCCGAAGTGTCGCGGGATCGAGATGAGCGGTCATAGAGACACTGCCCGCAACGCCGGGACACCCGGCCCTTTCGAAGGGGCACTAGCAGAATTCATCCAGCTTCATCTTGAGGGAAAAGCTCCCGATATCAGTGAATTCTGTCGTCGACACGGAGATCCTAGCGCCGAGCTTCGTCAGTTGATTGAGGACTTTCTTCGAACGGATCGAGAAATTGGTCCGGACGAGCCACTCCCTGAGTCGATCCCGGGCTACAACGTGATTTCGTTACTCGGTGAAGGAGGCATGGGAACCGTCTACTCCGCGGAAGAATCCGAGCCAATTCGGCGCAGAGTGGCATTGAAACTCATCCGAAAGGGAATGGACAGCCGTGCCATCCTCGGTCGCTTCAACTCAGAACGGCAGGCATTGGCAATGATGGACCATCCCAACATCGCCCGGGTCTATGACGCTGGGACCACCGAGGACGGTAGACCCTACTTCTCCATGGAGTACGTCGACGGAATTCCATTGACGCAATACTGTGATCAGAACAATCTTCCTCTCCTCGATCGCCTAAAGCTATTCATTGAAGTCTGTCACGGTGTTCAACATGCGCACCAGAAAGCGGTGATGCACAGGGACCTAAAGCCCTCAAACATCCTTGTCACGAACCGTGGCAACAAGGCAGTGCCCATCATTATCGATTTTGGACTCGCGAAGGCTCTGGGCGGCCGCCTGACCAATCTCACCAACTTCACCGAACAGGGTGTTCTGATCGGCACTCCCGAGTACCTGAGCCCCGAGCAGGCCAATCCCGACATCCTCGACATCGACACCCGCACCGACATCTACTCCCTCGGCGTCATCCTCTATTACCTTCTTGCCGGAGACTTGCCGATAGAGATGAGTGATCATAAGAACAAGGCGCCGCTTGCCGCACTCGAAGCTATCCGTCAGGACATTTGCGAAAAGGAACCCAAACGGCCCAGCACAAGAGTCGAAAGCTCAGAAGAAACGCTCCAAGAAACCGCTAGCCATCGAAGGCTGGATCCCTCCGGGTTGATTCGACATCTCCAAGGTGATCTCGACTGGATCGCTATGAAAGCGCTGGAGAAGGATCGAACGCGCCGATACGCGACAGCGCTGGACTTGGTCAGGGACATCGAGCGGCACCTCCAACATGAACCGGTTCTCGCCGGTCCACCGAGCGTCCTCTATCTCCTGAGAAAGTTCGTCAAAAGAAACAAGACGGCCGTGGGTAGCTTAGCCTTCGTCATCCTGACTCTGGTGACGGGCGGAGGCGCCGCATCGGTCTTCTATTTGAAATCGGAGACGGCCCTACGGGAAAAGGAGGCCGCACTCAAGAGTGAAGGGGAGGCCAGGCTCTTGGCCGAGAGTCGCCGGGAAGATGCCGACAGAGAGAGGCAACGAGCCGTGGAGGCGGAGGCGCGCGAACGGAAAGAACGCAATCGGGCCGACGCCCTACGAGCAGCCGCTGAGTCGCAAACGAAGGAGCTTTTGGGGCTCTCCGATGTCAGACGGTATAGAGGGCTCCGAGACCAAGCAGATCGCCTTTGGCCGGCACATCCGGACAACGTCAACGCTATGGAAGCGTGGTTGGCGGACACCCGGAAACTCGCAAGAAACCTGGAGGAGCACCAAACATCGGTTCTTCGGCTTCGAAAGGAAGCCGTTTCAGAACCGCAGTCTCCAGGCAGCGGCTGGGCATTTTCAGATTTCGAGACTAAGTGGCATCACGATTTTCTAGCTGAACTCGTTGAAGGACTTGGAAAACTCTTGGATCCCGATCCCCAGATTGGTCACATCGCCAATGTGAACGAACGACTCCTTTTCGCCCGATCCGTACGAGAACTGACTATCGACAGATACAAAGCAGAATGGAACGACGCAGTCACTTCCATCGCGAACGAGGTGGAATGCCCTGCGTACAAGGGGCTAGAGATCAAGCCCCAAATCGGCCTGGTCCCTCTGGGACGCGACCGTGCGTCGGGCCTCTGGGAATTCGCCCACCTTCAAACAGGAGAAATTCCCACGCGCGACCAAGAGCAAAGACTCGAACTCAGGGAAGAAACTAGTCTCGTCTTTGTCCTCATTCCAACCGGAACATTCTTGATGGGTTCCCAGGAAGAGGATCCCGATAAGCCCAACTACGACCCTTTGTCTTTGGACTGGGAAGGTTACGTGCATCGAGTTACTGTCGAAGCATTTTTCATGTCAAAGTACGAGGCAACTCAAGGTCAATGGGAACACTTCACGAAGGAAAACCCCAGCCACTATCAATCCGGAGAACTAGTGCAGAATCCTGGCCTCCATCCGGTCGAATGGGTGAGCTATGAGGATTGCAATCGGGTTCTGTCGAAGCTGGGCCTCCTCCTTCCTTCGGAGGCTCAATGGGAATATGCGGCACGTGGAGGAACTGAAACCGTTTGGTGGACCGGGAATGACCGGGACTCCCTGATCGGCGCCGTCAACCTGGCCGACCAAACCGCGGAGCGAAGCAAGGTTCTTTCTCCCAGGATCTATGCAGCAACCGACTGGCCGGAGTTCGACGACGGCTATGCTGCACATGCTCCCATCGGGACCTACCGCGCGAATCCGTTCGGCCTTCACGAAGTTCTCGGAAACGTGTGGGAGTGGACCCTGGACGCACTCCCCACGACCAACCGGCCTTTGCGCAAAGCGAACGTCCCTCGGGTTCCCCGTCATCGCATTATCCGAGGCGGCAGCTTCTGCGCCGAATCCTGGCAGGCGCGATCAACATACCGTCTCCTTCAGACGCCCAGTATTCGTGCCTACGCCACTGGGTTTCGGCCCTGCCGAGTCATCGATCCGTAGTAAAAAAAGCTCCCCGAACTGAGGATCACGATCTGTCTAAAAACCCATACACCCGAAACTCGTTCATCCAAAAGTGGTCCAGTGAACTGGTCCACCGTTCCTGAGGGTCGCTCCAGCACGCCCCAAACCCTACACTCAAAATCGGTTATCATCGCGGCGGGAGGGATTCTCTTCGATTCCTATCTGGAGGCCCTCTGTTGCATCTGAGACCCGAAATACCTCTTCCCAAGGGCTGGCCGACCCGAATTCGCCGCGCTGTACTGGTCCAGCGATTCTTCGGGTCTGCTGTGTTGGTCCAGCGTTTCTGCGGGTCGTCCGCGAGCGCCTCAAGCCACTTTGGGTAAATCGGTTATCATCGTTCCGGGAGGGATTCTCTTCGATTCCTTCTGGAGGCGCTCTGTTGCACCAGAGACCCAAAATGCCCCAATCCCAAAGGCTGGCCAACCCGAATTCGCCGGGCCGTCCTCCACGTACTTTCGCTCGCCCATGCCTCGATCACATTCACGAGGAGCTGGGCCGCCAACAGCCGAAGCGCTCAGGTACGACTCAATGCCGAGAACGATCGTCTCCGTCGGGAAGTAGCCCTACTCCCAAGAGGAGATCCGGATCAAGGACGCGAGAATGCTCCGCGTGTCCCCGAATCGACGCCCCACTCGTTCGGTATCTTGACGACAGAAAGCAGTTGCCGATCGTCTCGTTGAAGCGGGTCGCGTAGGATACCAATATGTCGCAAAGGACTATGCAGTCTAGGTCTGCGCGAAGTTAGTTGAAGAGGGACGACGGACGGTCAGCTCGAAGAGAAACCACTCTGCTTGTCAAGATCCGCGCTCTCTCAATCCATCAGCAGACCGAAACAGGTCACTGATGCGCCCCGTTTTCCCATTCAAAGGTCGCTGGCCCACTTCATTCAGGTTTCGACGCACGCAACTCTTCGTCGAGACGCTCAGCCAGGAATACCTTGAGGAGTGATTGATAGGGAACGTCCCGTTTGTTTGC
>JAJDCM010000134.1 GCA_029260825.1 Planctomycetota bacterium
TATAGGGAGACGATTCCCAGAACATGGCATCGAACTGCTCCTGGAAAATTCCGGTGGGAGTGGACTCTGTTCGCAGGCGCCTTTCCTCGTGAACGACGTCCCGCTCCAGATAGAACTCCCGAAAGACCGAATCCCGCAGCCGATCCGATTCCATCCAGGACCATAGCTCGAACTTGTTGCTGGGCAATCCGACGAAGTAGAACGTCAGATCTTCACTGGTGGAGGCGTTCATGAAGTTGCCTCCTTCCCGGGTGTAGATCTGATCGAATTCATCTTTGACGATGGTGGTGTTTTTCTGCTCCTCCTGCAAGCTGGTGAGCTTTGCCCGGAGCTCGATCATCTCCGGGGTATCGTGCTTGGCGTCCCAGGGGTCGTCAATTTCTCCCTCTTTCCACCTTTTGTACTGGTTTTTCAGGTGATGACGAAGGAGGTCCCCATGGACTTCTGTCTGCTCGGCCATCAGCTCCTTGTCTCGTTTTGCATCTTTGGTGCCAATCGTGGTCGTCCCTTTGAACATCATGTGTTCAAAGAAGTGACTGATGCCGGTGATTCCCGGTCTTTCGTTGACGCTGCCTACGTTTGCCACCCAGCCGGCGACGAGAACATTGGGTTCTTCGTGGCGAGGAACCAGCAAGAACTTCATTCCGTTTTCGAGGATGAGGGTCTCCGCTTTGACTTGCTGGGCGGAAGCCTTCACGGGAAGGATGAGCGCCAATAGCAAGAGGAGCGGCGGCGTCGAGACAAAGAGAGCAATCCTGTGCATTGTGGCTCCTTTGGATTCCTTTTTGGATTTGTGACTTTGAAACACCATCATGATCCCCCGCTGAGCGTAGTTCAAGGCGTGGAGAGTTTTTCATACGGGCCGGGGAGCGTCAGTTCCGCGGAATTTCAGGCCGATAGGGGGGGCTCAGGATGCCAGGGGTTTACCCTCCCCCCCGGATGGGATAGGATCCGCTTAGCGGTGTCTTTCACCGATGGTCCCGGCGTCCTTTCGCTCCGTGGACTTTTTTTGGGGATGACCGGGCGATCTTGACGTATGAAACAGAATGCCCCTTCTTGACGGATGTCCCGCGTACGCTCTGTTGGGCGAAGCGCAAGGAGTCCCAGATGTTCCAAAGCATCTTTTCTGACTGGAAAACCGGTTCTCGAGTCCGTTCGATCGGATTTCTCTTTCTGGCTCTTTTCCTGGTTCACTTTCCTCTGGTTCGGGCATCGGCTCAGCAGGGGGGGGAGCGGCCAAGGGTCGCGTATAACATTGAAGTTCGGCTTGATCCCGAGAAGCATCAAATCACCGGGAAGGAGACAATTACCTGGGTCTCGAATGCCGAGGAACCGGTTTCCGACCTGCTCTTTCATCTGTATCTGAACGCGTTCAAGAACGAACGAACGACGTTGATGACCGAATCTCCCCTTGCCAGGCGGGGGAGAAGCCTTCGGAAGGGAGATTGGGGTTACGTCGATATCACTTCCCTGCATCAGGTCATGAGCGATGCAGGATCGGACGGGACGCGAGTCGATTTGAAGCCGTCCCTCGCCTTCATTCAGCCGGATGACGGGAACCCCTGGGACCAGACCGTTGGACAGGTGCAGCTCGCCGAGTCGGTTCAGCCGGGTCAAACGGTCACCGTCGAGCTTGAATTTGAAGCTCGTTTTCCCCACTCGTTTTCCAGGACGGGCTTTCATCAAGATTATCTTCTGGCGGCTCAATGGTTCCCGAAGCTCGGCATCTACCGGACAGCCAGGGAGGCGGATCGATTTCCTGCACCGTGGAATACCGCGGGTTGGTACTGCCCCCAGTATCACACTCATTGTGAGTTTGCCTCCGATTTTGGAACCTATCGGGTCTCGATTACCGCTCCTTCGACTCACATCGTTGGAGCGACCGGGAAGCTTCAAAGCCCAGAGGTAGAAAACCAGGACGGAACCACGACATGGGTTTTTCAGCAGGACCGGGTCCATGACTTTGCCTGGACCGCCGATCCACAGTTCCTGGTCGAGGAGCGCACCTTTGATCCATTGGTGCCCATGGAAGAGTTCTTTTCTGCGGAAGAAGAAGAGCGATTTCAAAAAGAAAAAGCGTGGGTGATGGAGACCCTCGGGCTTTCTTCGGAAGAGCTTGCCCTTCGTCCCGTTTCAGTGCGCCTCCTTCTCCAGCCGGACCACGTGAACCAGGCGGGCCGTTACTTGAAGGCGGCGATGGTTGGACTCCGATACTATGGGATCTGGTTCGGTGCGTATCCCTACGAGACGCTCACCGTGGTTGACCCGGCATTTGGCGCGGGTGCGACCGGTGGAATGGAGTACCCCACCTTCATTACGACCGGGAGTCAGTTTCTGGTTCATCCCCGAGGAACCCGACCAGAAGGCGTCACTCTTCACGAATTTGCCCATCAGTTCTGGTACGGGTTGGTGGCCAATGACGAATTCGATGAAGCCTGGTTGGATGAGGGGATCACGACCTACACCACGTCGCGAGTGCTCGAGGCGGCCTACCCGGATCGTATCCAGACAACTTCCTATGGATCTTTTGATGTGGGACGCACCCCCATTCTGGACCTGAGGCCCGATCTTTGGTCTGCGGAACCACTGACAACGGTGTCTGCCGACTGGGACAAACTTCATCTTTCCCGTCTGGCGCTTCCTTCGAGTTCGATCCTTGACTACTTTCGCGACCTTCCATTCCTGAACTACCTTCCGGATGTTCCCGTGCATCGGTGGGCGGGAACACGGGCTCGGTTCTTCGATCTGGAACCCGGTCGTGCCATCCGGAATCGATCCTACGATTTTCACGATAGCGAACATTATGTTCGGGCGGTCTATGTGAAGGCGCCTCTTGCTTTGATGACCCTCGAGAACATGATCGGAAGGCCGGCCTTTCTCAAGGTTCTGCGGGAATACTCCGCCCGTTATCGTTTCGGGCATCCCACGGGAGACGATTTCCTGAACACCTTGAACGAGGTGTCGGGGCAAGATTTGTCGCCTTTCTTTGTCCAGATGTTTGACACCACGGCGCGAGTTGATTTTGAGGTGGTGTCCCTATCGTCCAGGGAAGTCAGTGAGTTCGAAGGCCTCTTCGACGAAGTTCAGGGTGACGTAGGCACGCGAAAAACTGTCGGGCCCAAGACGTTTGCCGAGGCTCGTCAGCGGGAGAAGAAGCGCCACGGATTGATGGGGTTTGGCGGAGAGGAAGACACAAATAGTGGAGCCTCTTCGGGTCAGTACCTGAATACTTTTGTGGTGCGAAGGAGCGGGAGCCTCGTCCTGCCGGTGACCGTGACCTACAAAGTGGAGGGACGCGACCCCATGGAGAAACTTTGGGATGCCAAAGAGGCAACCTTGAAGTACGAGTTCGAGGATTCGGGGCGGCTTGAGTGGGTCTATGTTGACCTCATGCGCAAGGTTCTCCTGGATGAAACCCTGACCAACAACGTGAAATACCGGGAGCCGGACAAATGTGCGGCGCGACGTTTCTCTGTCGATGTACTTCGTTGGGCTTTGAACATGCTCAACTTCTATAGCAATTTCGGATGATTGCTTGACGTACGGATGGATTGTTCGGCTGATTGAGGATCGACCTAACGACAATGAGCATCTGGACCTGCCTGAAGCGAGGCTTCCTGTTTACTCTGAAGCCGCAAAACCTCGTCATGCTTGGCTTGCTTCTGGTCGTGCAGGCGTTGGCTGCTCTTTTGATGATCAGCCCGTTGGTGCCCACGCTTGAGGAGTCGGTTGTCGCCACTCCGGATCAGACAACTGAAGTATCTCTCGGGACGATCACTCCGTGGATGCTGGTTGAGCTCCACGCCAAAACTCCACCTGGAGCCAAAGCGGGTCTTGGCCTCGGGTTGATTGTTTTCATGTTGATCAACACTTTTCATTCCGCCGGGATCTTGTCGGTGATGCGAACCACGGACGGCAAGTTTCGGTTCCCTCGCTTCTTCAGCGGAGGAGGCGTTTACTTTCTTCGCTTTGCCAGACTCCTGATCCTTCTGGGAACGGCACTCTTTGTTTTTAACTGGCTGGTGATGGAGCTGCTGGATCCTTTGATCCAGGAGTATGGTGAAGACTCACGAAATGAGAGGTCTGTTTTTTATCTCGATCTGGTGAGGCAGTTCTTTGTTCTGTCCTCAGTTGCATGTCTGGTCATGGTGTTCGAGTATGCACGGATACGAACCGTGGTGCTTGAAAAGCGCTCCATGATTCTCACGACGTTTGCTTCGATCGGGTTTGTTCTTCGAAGACCCATTCGGACGTTCTCCATCTTTACCGTGACCTTTCTCCTCGACATGGCAGTGGTCGGTTCGTTCGCACTTCTGTTCATTCTGTTTCCCGTTACCAATGCGAAGATGATCGGACTGCACTTGCTCCTTACGGTTTTCTTGGCATATTTGCGAGTCGGAGTGAGAGTGGTTCGCCTTGCGTCGGAGGCGGCCTTCTTCATGGAGAATGTTGGCTCGGTTTCTGGTGATGGGAGGGAGTTGGGACCCAGGTCAAAGCCAAGAGACGACGACGAAAGCTACGACATGGTGCCATCGGGTGCGGCAGTTCCGTTTCACACGGAAAAAACTTTTGGCCCCAGCTCCTCCGCCGATGAAGGCGTAACCGCCCGTGAACTCGAGGGTGCGGATCTTCGACGAAGTCATGGGGTTCGCCCCGCACCCGTACTGGTGGCACCGATAGAAAAAGATCCTCCGCGCAAGAAGCCCGAGAACCAGGACCTGGACGTTCCCCAAGTCGTTCTCCCCCAGGAAGAACCTCCGGCGAGTGTTCCGACCGTCCCGGACGAGCCTGCTGAAGAGCCGGTGCTCCCGTCCGACAAGAAGCCCGTTGAGCCGGATGAACCGGAAGCGTGGGATGAGTTCCAAAGGGATGTGAGTAAAGAACGTAGAGCCGATCAGCCTCCGTCAGAAGAACCACCTCCCTGGGCTGTAGAGTCGGATCCCTTCAACGAGGATCTCCCCAAAAAGTGATTGAGGGCTCCGATTCGGTCCCTTTCCACCCCTTCCAATCCTGCCTGTTTGAGACATAATGGTCGGGTTCCCTGCCCCGGATTATTCACGATTGTGGCGAGAATAATCCGGGCTCGCCGGGTATTTGACGGAAAAGAAGAAGAAAAAAACGGACTCTGCATGAACTCGCAACGAACCTCTCTCCTGTCAGTATCGATCGGCGCTTTTTCGGCGCGTGCTCTTTTGCTGTTTGGCTTTTTCTTGCTCGCCTGGGTTCCCGGTGTTGCCGGCGAAGGGCTCGAGGCATCGGAAAAAAGCTGGTTGAAGACGGTGAGGCTGGGGCCGGGGCATATCGATTGGCTTGATGCTGTAGCAAAACTCGGGTCGGGTTCAGGGATGGGCCGAGACGCTCTTTTTCGTGAACTCGAAAGCCTCTTGACCAGAGCGAGAAAGGAGCAAAAGAAACCCGAAAGCGAAATCCACAACCTCCTCAAGAAAGCGGGCGCCAGTCGTGGAAGGTTGAAGCTTCTCGATTCCTGGCAGGAAGCGTATCGCCACGCCAACGAATGGTTGTTTGACATTGAAGCCTTTCCCAATCCTCCGGGGGGGCAAGTCAGCGGCCCCTACATCGGATACCAGCAGGCCCGAAAACGAGGCGACGCGGCGATTGCCATCTTCAAGAAAGTCGATGGGGAGGTTCGATCCGCACTTGCACCCGTCTTGAGGCAGTCTTCAAAGAAGGCGAAAGCTCTCCTCGAGAATTGGGCCCGGTTGGAGAAGAAGGTGACAGCCATCGAGGCGGTTCTCGAACACTCCCTGGAGCCTGCGGATGACTCTCTTTCTCCAGGCGGCAAGGCAGAAGAAAAGGCGGAGAGGGTCGATGATGAAGTGTTTCCTCTCGCTCTTTTGCTGCTCGACTTGCGCTCTGGCAACTTGAAGGATGTAGATCATCGGATCGATGACCTTTCCACGGAGTGGACCCGGCTTCTTGCATGGACCGTTTATTGCCAGACAATCCTGGATTGGAATGCCAGGAACCCGTGCGGCATGGGAAAGATGGCCGTCAAAGGGATGGTCAGGATGAATGCCTATCGGATGGCCATCGGCATGCACCCCCTCTGGCACAATGAGCAGCTCGTTCGGACCTCCCAGGGGCATTCCACCGAGATGACCAAACTGGGGTACTTCGGTCATGAGTCACCCGTCCCCGTCAACAGAAACCCCGATCAAAGGGCAAGGAACGAAGGCTATGACGGGCGCGTCACCGAGTGTTGCGCAATGATGTCCGACCCTTCCGGATCGGTTGAGGCATGGAAGTGGGACGGCGGCCATCACCGGGCCATGATTCACTGGCAATGGCGTGAAGTCGGTTGTAGTACCAAGGGGCCTTGCACCCTGAATCCTGGCTCGGGAGGCAAGCTTACTCCGCCCGGAATTCGTCTGGAGTAGAGGCGCCGACTCACCCAGAGGATTCTACTTTGCAACCTTCCTTTGGAAGCCCCGTGCAAAGTCGGCCAGATCTTCTCCCCGAAAGATCGTCAATCCCCAGACGATCACGGGAACGATGAAGGATGGAGCCGCCGCCTGGGAGATGATCTTTGAAGCCAGAGAAAGAGCCTGTTTTGTCGTGTTGCTCAGCTCAAGAGTCATCAGAGCTCCTCCCGAAAAGGCATCAGCGAGGAGGAGGGCCATCTTGAATCCCAGAAAAAGGTGCATCCACAAGAGTCCCCACAGGAGGGCTTTGCCCCTTCGCGCCCAGGGTAGACCTGTTGCCAGCACCAGAGCCAGAAACATGGCGGTGGGCAGGTATGCGTGTCGGCTCTTGAAGAGAATTTCCCGATGTCTGTCGAGCGTGAGGTTTTTCAGTACGAGGTCGGTGTCGTATCCTTGATCTCGGTGAGGGGCATCCACGGGGAGAGGATGAAACCGGCTCATGCTTCCAGGTCCGAAGAAACCGGGAGAGCCAAAGGTATAGTCACCTACTGTTCGAAAGACGGCCGAATAGGCATTCATGACGCCTGGCCAGGGAAAGACGAGGATGGCGTAAACCCCGATCACTTTGAGGAAGAAGAAGAGTGAGGCTTTCATGTTGCCTCGGTTTGAACGGGTGGAAGTGCCCAGCGAAGCCATACGATCCAGAGAAGGAGGGCGAGGAAAATGAATCCTACCTGCCAGACTTCAACGTGCATGAGTTCGAACAGGTCGGGATAATGGACGCCGATGTAAAACAGGCTCACGATTCTGACGATGTTGATGCAGAAGATGAAGATCGTCCCGGTCAGGGCTCCGATCAACCGGGCCTTCATGTTTGCGGGGAACGAAAGAACGCCCGAAAGAAAGATGGCCGCCGGCTGGATGGCATCACAGCCCCGACGGACCTCCACGGCAAAGTCAACGGAAGTTATCGTGGAGCCGTCAACCGTGACCGCACTTCCAAGAAGGTTGGCGATCATTCCGGAGAGCCTTGCATTGAGTTCCAGATAGTACTCGAAAGCGGGGCTTTTGGAGAACCAGGCATAAAAGACAACGTGAAACGCGCTCACCAGGAGGACGAAGAGTAGGCCGAACCGAAGCACCGGGCCCTTGCCTCCTTTTTTGGGGGTGGCCTTTTGGGCGGGGGGCTCTTCTGGCACTTGATTGTCCTGCTGGGACTGATTCACCGTTTGCCTCTTTTTCGTGATCTTTTCTTATTCAGCCCGACCTTTGACGACCTGATCGAATTCGAGCTTCCACCGTGCCTGGCCGTCGTCGAATGTCAGCTTCTTTCCCCAGGTGCCAAGATCGAGAGATGATGTTTTTCTCCGGGTGATTCTGGCGGCTCCCCGGAGACTCTCGCTGATCGGGGGGGCGGCCGGGTTGCTACCAGTATACGTTCCATCGTAAGTTGGTACCGTCATGACTTTCAATAGAGCTTCCATTTCCGGGCTCCGGTCGCGGGTTGCGTAGACAAAGAAGGTCTGGTGCCCGGCTTCATCATCGAGTGCCCAGGAAAGGTCATCAGGGTCTGAAGGCATTCCCGGTTCCGGTTCCTCGGGGCCAGGAAGGTCAATCGTTGTACCGGCCGGAATCGGATTTTTCGTGGCGAAATGGGGTAAAGGAAAGAGGGCGTAAGCCTTCCCATCGTCGGTTTCGTTCCAAACGTACACGTGGA
>JAJDCM010000135.1 GCA_029260825.1 Planctomycetota bacterium
CTCATCGGTGATGTCGCAAGGCGGGAGGGTCGTCTTCCCTACGTCCAGGTTGAATCCAAGCGCCCCGCCGGCGGCGGAGCCCGGGAAAACCTGCGGGCCTACCTGGGGACGATTCCCGACTATGCGGCGGACGAAGTGCCCGGAGTGAAGCTGAGTGGTGTGGGTGGCGGCGGGCCGGCCGATGACGCAGGCCTTCGATCCGGAGACGTCATCACCAAGTTCGATGGCCAGGCCATCACGAATATTTATGACTACACTTACGCTCTTGATGCGGCCCCGGTCAACCAGCCCATCGACTTCGACGCGCTGCGGGATGGAAAGAAAATGACGTTCACGATCATTCCTCGGGCGAGGAAATAAACCTCGCCTTGAGGACCTTCTTGTCCATCTTTCCGACCGTGGTCTTGGGGATTTCATCCAAAAACTCATAGCGGTCGGGAAGCTGCCAGCGCTCGAGACGGGTCTGGAGATGGGTCGAAAGCTCGTCGGGGGAAACCGAGAGTCCCTCGGCGAGCACCACACACCCAAGGGGCCGCTCTCCCCATTTCTTGTCGGGAACCGGAATCACCGCGGCCTCCCGCACCGCAGGGTGGGCCATGAGAAGGTTCTCGATCGCAACGGAGGAAATCCACTCTCCCCCGCTCCGGATGAGATCCTTCGTGCGATCAACGATGCTCATGTAGCCCTCGGAATCAATCGAGGCCACGTCCCCGGTCCGGAACCACCCATCGGAGGACATGACATTCCCCGCTGCTCCCTCCGGATCGTTCCAGTATCCATCGGTGACCCAAGGGCCGCGAACTTCGAGCTGTCCCGGAGTCTTCCCATCGCAAGGAAGAACCCTGCCGTCATCGTGAGTAACTCTCATCTGCACAAGGACACCCGGAAGACCCTGCTTTACCCGGATGTCATAGTGATCCTCACCCTCCTGAGGAAGATGAGGTTTCACGTGGCAAATCGTGCCGAGGGGGCTCGTCTCCGTCATGCCCCAGGCGTGAATGACCTCGATGCCGTGCCGTTCGCGAAAGCCCTGAATCAGATGACGAGGAGCCGCCGCCCCTCCGAGCAAGAGAGTCGTGAGCTCGGAAGGCCGCTTCATGCCCCCATCCAGCTCCTGAAGTAGCCCGGCCCAGATGAGAGGCACGCCCGCACTCATCGTGACTCCGCAAGCGTCCATCAACTCGACAAGTTCGGCCGGACTGAAATACTTGGAGGGAAGGATCAACCGGCTCCCCATGAACGTGCAGCTGTAGGGAAGCCCCCAGGCGTTCACATGAAACATGGGAACAACAGGAAGAATGACGGACTGGGATGAGACACCGCATCCATCTCGCATCCCGGAGCAAAGAGCGTGGAGAACGTTGGAGCGATGGCTATAGAGGACCCCCTTGGGTTCACCGGTCGTGCCAGAGGTGTAGCAGAGCCCACAAGGATCATTCTCATCGAGGTCGGGAGGGTCGAACTGATCCTCATTGCCCCGGGAAAGAAACTCTTCATAGTCCATCCAGCCAGGCGGAGGCGGCTCGACCGCCGAATGCCCCTCCCCCATCACCACCCACATCTTCACCGTCGTCAGTTCATCCCGGATCGAGTCCACCAAGGCCGTGAATACCTCGTCCACGAAGAGGATTCGATCCTCTGCGTGGTTGATGATCTGAATGAGCTGGGACGGCGAAAGACGAAAATTCACCGTGTGAAGGATGCCTCCAAAGGCCGGAACGCCGTGATATAGCTCAAGATGCCTTTGAGTATTCCAGGCCAGGGTACCGACTCGATCGGTCCTCACGACTCCACTGGCCGTCAGAGCGTGGGCCAGTCGGTAAGAACGATGAATCACGTCCCGATAGCCCGCCCGTACCGGACCGTCCTTCGTCTGGGTCACGACCTCCTGTCCGGGAAAGAGAGAAAGCGCCCTCTCCGTCACGAGCCGTAGAAGCAACGGAGTTTGCATCATGGTCGATTGCATCAAGGTCATTCCTTCCGCTATGCTCAGTCAAGAATTTGATTCCAAAAGAATAACCTAGATCTCCGTGCTGCATCCATGCCCAAACCCGTTTCCAATCCGCCAAACCCCTGGGACAGTTCTCACCGGACCTATCTCGGTGAGCCCCCTCCGGCAACCCTGGAGATCTTTGAAGAGAACGCAAAATCGGTTCTCTCCTCGAATAAAAGCCCGGACTTGCCGTTTGGCTACAGCCTCAATCCCTATCGGGGGTGCTTTCATGGGTGTTCATACTGCTATGCCCGAACCACTCATCAATTTCTCGGCTGGGGGGCTGGAACCGACTTCGATCGAAAGATCGTGGTCAAGATCAACGCTCCCAGGGTCCTTCGTTCTCAAATTTTCAAACCGACCTGGCAAGGCCATGCCATCTTGTTCTCCGGCAACACGGACTGCTACCAGCCCCTTGAGGCGAGCTACGAGCTCACTCGACAATGCCTCGAAGTGTGCATCGAACGGGGAAACCCGCTGGCAATCATCACCAAGGGGTCGCTTGTTCGGCGGGATCTTGATCTTCTCGTGAAATTGAACGAAAAGACGGAGGCCACCGTCTTCGTCAGCATTCCCTTTGCTGACAACGAAACCTGTCGCAAGATCGAACCCTTCGCCAGCCCTGCCTCGGAGCGATTCGAAACCGTCCGGATTCTATCGTCGGCCGGGATCCCGACGGGAATCGGGATCGCTCCGGTGATCCCTGGCCTGAATGAAAGCCAGATCTCGGAGATTCTTCATCGTGCCCGGGATTCAGGGGCAAAGAGGGCTTTCATGACCCTCCTTCGCCTCCCCCAAGAAGTCCGGGAGGTCTTTCATGAAAGAGTGACCGAGGCCTTTCCCCTGCGCGCGAAGAAAATCCTCAATTCGATCCAGGAAGTCCGGTCAGATCAAAAGAATCAGGCTGGGTTTGGGGAAAGACAAAGAGGCAAAGGGCCGCGGTGGGAAATGATCCGACAAATCTTTGACTCGACAGCCAGGAAACTCGACCTTCACCCCCGAGACGACGTTTTTTCCCATCGGGCCGCCCCACTCCAGCCAACCCTGTTCGATCTTGACGACTGAAGCTCAAGACGGGGGAATGAAAGAGGTCGCTCCGGGTCTCGGGTCAAAAGCCAAGAGTTGACCGGTTGTTCCCGATGTTGGTGGCCGTCATCTCGTTGCCGTTGAAGGAGTGTTTTACTTTCTCCCCGGTCGTGACGTTGACGATGTCTTTTAGCTCGTACTGCCCAAGAGGCGGGGTGGAGTTCAGGGGATTGAAGTAGAAGCAGTTCTCGAAGTAGTAGTGGCTCACTTGAGAATGCCGGGTGCTGCCCTGTTTCTTGATCCCGTCCCCACCATGCCAGAGGTTTGACGACCAGATGAGGCATTGCCCCTTCTTGGCATGAAACTTCTCGAACTTGAACTTCTCGCCCAGAAGCTTCAAGAAGGCGTCATATCGGGCGTGAAGGAGCTCATCATCGACCGAGCTCCCGAAGTCGGCAAAACTCAAGACCGGGAGACGATGGCTCCCGACATAGTAGAGAAGAGGCCCGTTATCCTCGGAGATATCCTCCAGGGCAACCCACGCCCCACACATATAGCGCTCGGGATAACAGGAAAAATGGGTCAGATCGGAATGGGCCGGTTGCTGGGTCCCCGCCGAAAAGTTCAGGGTCTGGAACGGAATGGGCTCCCTCTCATAAAAGAGGCGAAGGAGGGAGAGAATCCGAGGATGGGTCGCCAGAGCCTTCACCGACGGAGACTCGACCCAGGCATCCTGGAGCCGGTGGCGGCTCCGTGGGCCATCTGGAACCTCCGGGTTGTACAGGGGGCCGACCTGCTCAATGATTGCGTCACACTCCTCCGAGGACAGGAGATCGTCGACGACCAGGTAGCCCTGGTCGTGGTACTGCCTGACAAATTGGCGACTCTCCTCATCGAGCTCTTTGTTTTCGAAGATGACTTCGAAAAATGGAGACTCGACCCAGGGGACGTTCATCAAGCGATCGATTTGGACCGAACTCATTGGATTGTTTCCCCGCTGGCCAGCAGCGACTTGCACGGGTCGAGTGAAATCGAAAGGAGAATGATTTCCCGGCCAGGACTTGAACCTGAACTAGTAGAACCAAAATCTACTGTGCTGCCAATTACACCACCGGGAAATATGGGTCGCCTCAAGGTTCTTTTCTTTCGCACCCCCACCATCGGCGTGGGGCGCCAGAAAAACAAAAAGGACGGCGGCCTGGTGTCCGTAGATAACGGGCTGCTAAGGTCTACAACAACCGGACTTCTGTGTCAACGCGATGCCTGTTTCGAGCGGAGCAATCGCCCGGAACCCGCCCATACTACTTGGGATTAGGAAGGTACGGGGGCTGTCTTCGCTTTCCTCATCTGGCGAAACCGTCCGAGGATAATTCCCACTTCGTACAGCACCACAATAGCAATCGCCAGGGACACCTGGGTGATCGGATCAGGAGGGGTAAAGACCGCGGCAACCACAAAGGATGTCAAAACGGCGTGACGGCGGAGTCGTTTCAAGCCCGCCACATCAACCGCACCGATCCCCTGGAGGAAAAGCATGACCAGGGGAAGCTCAAAGGCAAGCCCGATGACGACCGTAAGCAGAAGGAAAAACGAGAGATAGGAGCTGAGGTGGATGCCGTTCTCGATCCAGGGGCTGCTGAGGAAAGTCGTCAAGAATTCGAGCCCAACCGGTAAAACGACCGCGTAACTGAAGACGGCCCCCAACAGGAACAGAACCACGGAGAACGGAGCATAAGTCTTGACCGCCTTCCGCTCATGAGCAAGGAGACCGCAGCCAACAAAGTCCCAAAGGAAGTAGGCAACGAAGGGAAAAGAGACAAAGATCCCGCCGACGAGTGCCACCTTGAGAGCCACGACAAAGGGCTCGGTCACCTGGAGCGACTGCAAGCGAAGCCCGAGGCGCTGAATGGGGAGGATGATGATGGCGAGTAGCTCGTCGTGAAGCACAAAGCACGAAATCATGCCGGTCACCACCGCAACGAGGCAAAAGACGATGGTAAAGCGCAGCTCTTCGAGATGCTCACCAAAAGTCAGCCGTTTTTCCTGTTCCATGGCGCGTCCTCGGTCGTGATGAACTGATCAGGAGTCTACTTTATCAGATGCCCCCCGGGGTACGGTTCGTGCGTCATCGACCCTCTGGCGAAAAAAAAACGCCCCTCTCCAACAGGAAAGGGGCGCCTGATCATCTCAACAAGAACGGAGTCTCTTCAGTTCCTCAGAACCGAAGGATCTTTTCGAGTTCTCGACCGGTAATGATCTCTACACCGTAGAGTGATGCCATCCGGAAGATTTCGGTCTCCTCGAGAGGAACGTCGTCTCCACCGACACTTTCGGCCTTCTCGCCAACCACCAGGAAATCGGTATTTGCCGAGACAGTGCTCGAGACCGAAGCTCCGTTGTTGACCAGAAGTCGGGTCATTTCATCGTTACCAAATCGCCCTGGCATCAGGCCAAGAAGGACGAACTCCGGTGACTTCTCGGCATCGAAGTAAGGATTGGCAATCATGTCGCCCGACACGATCGGGTTGAGCCGATCCATCGTGGAAACCACAGCTGCGACTGCCTCGCCCTGGCGAACTTCTCGGATCTGGATTTCGCCCTTCCACTTCTTGACCTTGCCTTTGCCATACTCAAAGACGTTGAAACGAGTTCCCCGCTTCAGGCCGTGTTTGGCACCTCGGTCAATCCAGACGAGGTCTGCACTGGCATCAATCACTGCGCCATCCGGACGATTGGGCTCTCGCTCCATCCGAACCAGTCGCTCGGTGAGTTGCTCCATTTGAGCCTTTTTCGTGGCGATAACATTCGTCATCTCGATCCGCTCTTTCTTCGCGGCAGTAGCGGTGTCGGTGACCTGGGTTTCCAGGTCGCTGACTTGATCCCGCAGCTGATCGATGGTCGCTTGCATCTGGCCAGTGAGAGTGGTGTTTCTGCCACGCTCCGCTGCCAAAGAAGCATTGACCGTGGAGATCTCCTGGTTCTTTTGGGCCTCGATCGCATCTTTTTGGCCCTGGAGATCACCGCGAGCCTTCACTTCATTATCGAAGTTGGCTTTGGTGTCCGCAGCCAGCTTGGCGGCGGCATCATTACTGGAAACGATGCCGTCGATCACCTGTTCGAGGGTCTGATCGGAAGATTGTACGGTGGCGAACTTATCTTGCCACTCGCTGATCCGGGCTCGAATCAAGTCGGTTTGAGGTCGTTCGGGGAGAACATCCGTTGCCGACCAACCCACCACATCCGACAGCTCTTTTAGCCATACGTTGCGATTTGCGGTCGTTGCCTTTTCATCGACAATCTCGGCCTCTAGTCTGGCCACTTCCTTCAGCTGAATCTGGTAGTTGTCATAGCCATAATAGCTTCCCAGTCCACCAATTACGGCTAGGACCATGAGAATAATGACCCACCAAATGAGCGCATTGCCTCGCTCGTGCGTGGACATAGTGTCGTTCCTCCGTAGGACGGCGTGATG
>JAJDCM010000136.1 GCA_029260825.1 Planctomycetota bacterium
TCGTCAAGGGCGAGTCATTTCGGCTCAGATCAAGGAGCCGGAATGGACTCGAATTTGTTGATTCTTGTGCTTTTCGGCGACGCAGAGCTGGGTCGAAAGGGCTGTCCTCGGCGGAATCTGACTTTGTCAACGGGCTGCTAGTCCTTCGTCCCTGCCACGACTCGAAGGAGACTGCCATCTTCGGAGGGTACAAACCCTCTCTTCTCGAACCAGGCCGTCACCTTGTCCCGGGAGGGGTGGGTCGACCGTACAATGTTATACAGGTAGTTGACACCCATTTGCTTGGCCTCAAGCTCGAGCTTCTCGAGAATAAAGCTACCCACCCCTTGCCGCTCGACCTCTGGAGATGTGGCAAGGAGTATTTCAGCATCGCCCCAAACGAGGTCTAGCCATCCGTAGCCGACGGTCGTGCCGTCCTTTTCGACCCGCCACCAGTCTCCCTCCATCATTTCGCCATCCCTGCAGGAGGCAAAGCGACGGTCAAAAACCCCCTGGGTCATGGCGCCGACGATTCTGGCTTTATCCGCGTCCCATTGAGCGGGTCGCTCTCTTGTCCATTCGAGGCTCATAGGCTACTCCTCCCAATTGGATTGATCGGTCAGGCTTCAGGCTAGGAACTTTGAACCACCGCGTAAAGCCCAAAGATCTACTCCAGACCCACCCTACTTCTTCACTGCTCGAGACCCGGCCCATCTTGCCCCCCCATCCCGCCCTCCGCCCCTTGGCTCCTTGATCAAGCGTTTCCCCGGCCAAGAATACCACTCAACTTCGAACTCCGACCTTGCATCACTCCACGAAACAGGTCATCCTTGAAGTGGGGTAAGCAGATCAACAACGCCAGCCTGCCGATTTATGCGACCTTCAGGGGTAACCTTCAAGGAGGCAAATGAATGCCTGCAAAGTATCGGCTTCTGGCCCCGTTTCTCGTTGCAATTCTGGGGTTCCTGGCTGTCCTGGCCTTTCTCATGCGAGCGCCTCGACCTGCCACGCCCACAGCACCAACTGAGCACAAGACAAATCAGCTCTCACCGGTACTTCAAGTAACTACTCCAGAGAACCCGACTCTTCCAATCGAAGCGGAAACTGAACCACAAGGAGTCGAGCCAAAATTCCGTCTTGTTGTTCGAGTGGTCGATGACCAAACAAATGCTCCTGTTCCCGAAGTTTATCTGGGCCTCTTTGGTAGCTTCCATTCCGGTCTCGGAACAAGAATCACCAACACTCAAGGAAAGGCCTCCTTTTCTCTCTACCCTGAAAAAGAATATCGAATTCGATCGAAGCGGCATCCGCCCTACGCTTCCTGCGAAATCAAGTTCACGACCCTCTCGCTTGATGGCAACGAGGCTGAACTTCGCCTGACGCGAGGAGTTGAGCTTACCGGACGCATCGTCGACGATACCGGAGCACCGGTCTCCGAAGCGACTGTTTCAGCCGACCTTGACGCCTTCTTCGAAAGAGAAGAATTGCTTGGATTCCCGATGACGTGCACAACTGACGGTAGCGGCTCTTTCAAGATCACGACCCTTCCCGATCAGCAAGACTGCGATGAATCGAGCTATGATCTCGCAATCGAGGCTTCTCACGGCATACGCCGATCCAGGGTTGAGACCAAAATCAGCGACACTCTCCTGACTCAGAGCATCCCAGACATCATCCTTCCTCGATCAGCTCAACTCTCGGGACAGGTCATCGATGAAAATGGCTCTCCTGTCCCGGGGATCCTGGTGACCGGAAGCTATCGGCGCCACCGAGATTCACCCAAGACATCCCCAGGAAGTATTCCTCTTCCACTCTATTCTCCCGAAGAGGAGCAAACGAATTCAAACGGTGAATTCGAACTCGAGTTCGAGGCGGGGAGACGGATGATTCTCGTTTACAGCCACAACCCGCCTCCCCTCCGATTCGATCTTCCCCTCTTCACGCAGGGAGAACATCGAACCGGGGTTATCCTCCGATTGACTCGAACCTGCCGCTTTCCGCTTCAGCTGACCGTGCCGGAGGCGACCCGCCAGGCAATCTCAAGTCTCTCCGTTTCCGGAGAGCTACAAAACGGCTCGCTCATTCGAGGGAACATCCACGGAACCTGGCCGAGTGACCTGGAAATCCGGTTCTCCTGCGACGACAGGTCGATCGTCGCTTTCCACCTCGATCACTCCGTTTATGAACCGATATCACACAGGCCCCCTGCTCCGATGCCTTCCGGCACACCGATCCGACTCACGCTGGAGAAGAAAAGCAAGCATCCCGTTCGGCTCCGGATTCGCGCCCGGACAGAAGATGGGCGGGATGTCTTTACTCACGCGGACCAACTTCTTCAGAGTGTCCATGCGGCCGCCTGTCTTGCGCCCTTCCCGGCGAACGCATCCGGATGTCGCTGCGGCCTGGGAGCGGTTCGGACCTATGGACAGTTCGACGGCTCCCCCTTCCTCGACATCGACATCGAAGTCAGCGCCAAAGAACCCTACTGGATCCAGCTGAGGCTTCAGGGACTCGACAAATCACGAACCGTTCTCATTGCTGGCCCGATCTCACCCGGTCCCGATCGCCATGACATCGACGCGACTCTATCCCCTCCGCCGCCTTCCCAACCCATTCAGTCAGACCAATCTTCTCAAGGAGTATGCTGGATTACCGTACGCGACCGGAAGACCGGCATGAACATCCCAGAAGACCGTATGGTTCGGTTCGCCTTCCACTCCCGATCAGGAACTACATCCCATCCCGATTCCACCGAGTCTCCTGCCGGTAGCCATCTGATCTTTCCACAGGTTGGACGGTTCTCCGTGATCGTCAGGGCGAATGGCTACGCCCCTTTCACACTTGAAGATGTAGAGATTCCCTCAGATCGCGAAATAGAACTGGGAACCGTTGACCTCAGGCCCCTTCCCGAATTCAAGGCGACCATCACCGATTCTCACAACCGTGATCTCCCTCCGGGTTGCATCATTCAACTTGGCCACGAGTCGGGTCCCGCCGGCTACCGTAACCAGGGAACCATCTGGGAATGGCCGATCTCCCCCGAAGGGCCTTTCCGACTCTGGGTGAAGAGTGGAGGCACTCAAATTCTTCGGGTCGAGAAGTGGATTCCCGGATCGATTCCGACAATTCGCCTTTCTCCCTGGAGCACGGTTGAGATTCGCATTGCTGGCCTGGAACCTCAGCACCGAAATACTGCAATAGAACTGGAGATCCTTAAGATCGAGCCAGACAACCCGCCCCTTCCCTGCGGACGCCCATGGTCCATCCCGATCGGCGATGATCTGACTCGCAAGTTCCAGGCGAGACTGGGTTCGGGCCACTACGTAGTTCAGGGAAGAAGCGCCCTCTACACGATCGAGGAATCATTCCTCGATATCGGAGGACCTGGAGGGCGAATCAAAACGGACATGATCGCTCGTCGACGTTGACGATTGCGCAGCTAGCCCCGAGGAATGGAAAGGCAAGGTCGAACTTTCAATCATCAAGGAGGTTCAGGAATCTCCCCTTCCGTTTACTCGATGGAGAACGACTGGAACAGGGCGGCAGATCGTGTTGCAAACCGGAGAGTGTTCTTTGGCAAATTGAAGAAGATCATTCAACTCCTCATCGGTGCAGTCCGCTTCGATGTCCATGTCGATTCGGAT
>JAJDCM010000137.1 GCA_029260825.1 Planctomycetota bacterium
ATCCCCATGGACACATCAAAAGACCACGTAAACACTCCGGTATTCATCAACGATCAGGGCCCTTTTTCCTTTAACCTCGATACGTACGCAGTCACCACTGCCTGTGTCGATCAGCGTTTCGCCAAAAAGATGGGGTTCAAAAAGGTTGCCACCTCGCTCAATAGTGATGGTTCTGGAGAAGTGCATCGCCGAAATATCGTGCTCATTCCCGAAGTGCGGGTTGGCGGTGCTACTTTCAGGAGTGTTCGTGCCCTGGTCGACGATTACTCGTGGGTCTCATCGCCATCGGGCGGATCGATCGACGGGCTTCTGGGCTATCACCTGTTTCATGAGCTCTTGCTCGAGCTCGACTATCCAGAAAAGAACATCGTCTTGCAAAGGGGAGAACTCTCCGCCGAAGACGAACACGTTGTCTCCTATCCAGCCCTCCGAAACCAGCCCGACTTCCCGCTCCATATCGGAAAGGAGCGCTACATCCTGGGGATCGACTCCGGGGCCCAATCCGGTCTATCCCTCCCGACTTCCTTCATCACGCGCCTGAAGCTCGACTCGCCTCCGACCCTCATTGGCCGGGCCAAGACCGTCTACAGCGAAGCCGATATCCTGGCGGGAATCCTGTCCGAGACGCTGACTCTTGCCGGTCATGAGCAAACAGGCGTACGCGCCACCTTCAGCAAGCTCTTCGGAAAGCCGCTCGTTGGCCACAACTTACTTGTGGACTATTCGGTCGCCTTTGATCAAAAAAACGGAAGAGTGCGCTTCCTTCAACGCCAGGTTGACAACAAGAAGTAGAGAATATTTGCGTTCACGACTGCGCCGCAGACGACTCCGGACGCAACCACGGACAAGGTTCACGGTGCCGGCTGAGTCATCACGATGACGCTAGAAGCGCAATCGGGAGTCACCGTCGTTTGTCTTCCATCCGGCCAGCGCACGTGAACCGAGTCGGGCCATTCTTCTTTGCCAAGACCAAACCACAAGCCAGCACTTGACTGGGAGAGATAACCTCCTCCCGCCGCAACCTCTGCGGTTTGCTGCATCCCGTCGGCAGTGACAACTCGGACCCGAGCTCCGACTGCAGCTGGATTTCCCCTGCGTCCTTGCAGGCGAACCATTACGCTGTTGTTCTCAGCAAAACCACGACTTCTGAAACCCAGGACGCTTCCGTTGTTGGTCGCGGCAACAAAATCAACCCAGCCATCATTGTTCAGATTTGTGGTGGTCAAGGCCGTTGCGTCCCCGGACACCATCAACCCGCTTCGATTGGGCCAGATGGGCTCGAACGAACCATCGCCCCTTCCGGCAAGAAGGAGACTGACTCCCCCATCCATGCGTCCGGTTTCCGGTTGCGGCCCGTAGAAATTTTGAACCAGATAGATGTCTGCAAATCCATCCCCAGTAGCATCAGTAAGAACGACCCCATACCCGGGCGAGCTCTGGGCGATGAGCGGCAAGGATTCGACCCGAAATACCCCCTCTCCTTCGTTGATCAACACGCTTGATGACAACGTATTTGCTTCGAGTTGTAACCCACCGCTCAGATCGGCACTGGAATAGATATCCTCCAGGCTCTTGGAAGCAAACTCTTGAAAAGTCCTGAATCGCCCGGCGAATCCAGGCATCGCCTGGAGAGTGCAGCTACGACCCCGAACGGGAACTCGCCCCTCTTTCGTAGTGGAGGCTTCCACCAGGCGATTCCTTCCGGAGCCGTCAAAATCTCCGTAGTACAGCAGAATCGGCTCATCCGACGTTGGCTGATACTTACTATTCAAGCCAAAATTGGTCACCACGTAGTCCAGGTCGCCGTCGTTGTCGACATCTCGTCCCGCAATTCCATTCCACCAACCCAGGAAAGACTCCAGGCCAGAGCCTTCGGTTCGGTCAGCCAACTTTCCCTCAAGGTTTCGATAGTACTTGACAGGACCCCACTCATGAGCGACGAGCAAGTCGATCCATCCATCATCATCCACGTCTGACCAGAGGGCACCGGTGACCATTCCCGTTTGCGCAAGATGTGGGGCCAGCTCTTCCGTCACATCGACCAGCGCACCGTTCTTGTTCTCAAGAAGAGAACTGGTCGGTACCCTCGGATACTTGCCGGGAACAACTCGACCTCCAACGAAGAGATCTACATCCCCATCCCGATCGAAGTCAGCTCCTGCAACCGTGGAACCACTCTCGAAGAGATGGGGGACCGTTCCCGCGTCCGAAGTCAGCTTTCCCTTGCCATCGTTCACATAGAGCCGATCTCGGAGCACCGGGGATTGTGGTTCGCACTCGACCCCTCCACTGACTACATAAAGGTCAAGGTCACCGTCGCTGTCGATGTCAAAGAACAGGGCTCCCAGGTCTTCCCTTGACGAATCGGCAGAAAATACCGGGAGTTTCCTCTGCTGAAAGCCTCCATCTTTCTTCCGCAGAAAAAGACTTCCCTCACTCCCCGCCGCTCCCCCGAGAAAGTAGTCTTCCCGCCCATCGCCATTCACGTCCCCCCAGGCCAGCCCGGGTCCAAGCTGGGAGAGCTTGTGCGGCAACAAGGGCTGACGCTCGAAATCATCGAAGGTCTTCTCCTGATGTCGAGCACTGGCAAACGAAGAATCGGGAGCGTAAAGAACCGGATTCTTCCCCGAAGATCGAGTAACAGCTGCAACTTCGTCAACCTCCAACGAATCCGGCTCCGTAATCGTGTAGAGACAGTCCGCGACCAGATCAACAAAGGTCTGGCTCACACCACTTGGCCACTCAACCGTCAAGCGATCCACCCTTTCCACATCGCCAAGTCCCACAAAGATTCTCGGCTCGTTCGCGGACATGAAGCCACTTGAAAGAGTCAATTGACGGATTTGAATCGATCCCCGAGTTTCAACTCGAACCATGGCACCGATCCCATCTCGATTACTCAACGTTCCAACGAGACGGATCTTTAAACGATGGCCGACGGACACGTCGTTCCGGTAGATGTGTGGAGGCTCCTCGAAATTGTTCACCACGAGGTCAAGATCACCATCTCCATCGAGGTCGCCTAGAGCCGATCCGAAACTAACCCCCTCATAGTCCAACCCCCACGTTTCCCCTGCGGGTTCAAACCGCACACCGGACCGATTCTTGAATGCGGTGTTCTTTTCTCTTTGCTGGGGCGTTGCCTTCCAAAAATCATTGATCTGTTCGTGAGAAGCCCCACTGCTTCCAGCACGATTCCGAAGATCGCTGTCAAACCAGTGACGGGTCATTCCATTGGAAACAAACAGATCGATTCTGCCGTCGTTGTCGAGATCGCCAAACTTTACCGACCACGTCCAGTCGGTCTTCGCCAATCCTGCAAGATAGCCCACCTCCATGAACCGCTTCGTACCGGTGTTCAAGAAGACACAATTGCGCATGTACTGCCGGGGCTGGGCGGAAGTCAAGAACCATCGATTTTCCTCCATGTCCCCCATGGATGTCTTTGACTTGTAATGAGTCGTACCAGCCATATCCGATCCCATGAAATCAATGAGGCCGTCGTTGTTGATATCGGCGGAATCAGATCCCATCGAAAACCAGGGAGTGTGGGGCAACAAATCTTTTGCCACCGAAACGAACGTCCCATTTCCTTGATTCGCGTAGAAGAGGTCGGGACCCCAGAAGTCATTGGACACGTAAAGGTCGGGATAAGAATCACGGTTCGCATCGAACCAGATGGCGGATAGGCCCATGAAGTTCCCCTTGATGCCAGCCTGACGACTCACATTGGAAAACGTCCCGTCTCCATTGTTCTCGAAAAGATGATCGAACTCACCGGAAAGAACCAGGGCGGACGCTCCATCCGGCCGATCTAGCATCGAGAACTTCTCCTCGTATTCCGGGGGAAGAACCCATTTTCCGTCACGCTTGATCGGTTTCAGATCCGGATGCACTTCTCCGGGCTTCAACCGATTCGTCAAAAGGTAGCCATCCAGACGCCCATCATTATTGTAGTCGGCGAACGCCATCATCACGCTTGCGCCTTCATAATCCAGGCCAAAGCTTTTCGCTTTTTCTCGAAACGTCCCGTCACGCTGGTTGATGTAGAGGCGATTGGGGCCGGCATAGACACAAGCATAGAGATCTAAATATCCATCATTGTTAACGTCAGCAAAAGAAGCGCCGGTTCCCCAGCTCCCGGGATCTTCGACTCCTGCGTCTCTTGTCACATCCTGAAATCGAAAACCGCCAAGGTTCCGATAGAGCCGGTTACCACCCTGCGGACGGGTCAAATAGAGGTCGGGATGGCCATCCAGGTCATAATCGCCAAGACAGACACCACCGCCCGAAAATCCGTTGGCGAGCTCGACTTCAAAACCCGGAGGAGGATCGAAACGATGGACAAAAGTAACGCCGGTCTGCTTCTCTGACAAAAGTTCAAACCGGGGTGCACCCGAGTCCCTCGAAGAGTCAGAGACAATAGACCCGGAAGGCAACGGGACAGAAACGATGGTACCCGCTCCAGACACACTCTCCCCCTCGTTCGGGCCGCACCCGCAAGCCCAAAGAACGGCAACGGAGACCAGCAAGAGCAAGCGCCCTCCCGAAAAGCTAGCCCAACCCTCTACTTTTTCGTGCATCTATCTTCCCTCTCAAGAGTAGATCATGCTTTTACAAGCAGGCCGAGTTCTTCTACTATTAGAGCATACGATCGGGAAGGAGAACTGCAGCAAACAAGACGCTGCTAGCAGCCCGTTGACAAAGTCAGATTCCGCCGAGGACAGCCCTTTCGACCCAGCTCTGCGTCGCCGAAAAGCACAAGAATCAACAAATTCGAGTCCATTCCGGCTCCTTGATCTGAGCCGAAATGACTCGCCCTTGACGA
>JAJDCM010000138.1 GCA_029260825.1 Planctomycetota bacterium
GATCGCGCCGTAGGGAACCGATCACCCGCTCCGAAAATGGATTTTGCCAGGGCGATTGTGGCGCAGTTCGAACTTCTTCTAGCCCGAGGGACTTGACCTTGTCTCGGAAGAATTCACCATAGATCGAGTCGCGGTCTCGAAGGAGGAATCGAGTCTCGAGGCCGTCGTCGAAGAGTGCTTGTTGAACTTGGATGACGGTCCATTCAGCGGTCGGATTGTGGGTTGCGTTGAAGTGGATGATTTCTCTTCGCAGGTGGTGAAGAACGACGAAGCCATAGAGCAGGCGGAAGGTCGCCGTTGGCACTACGAAGAAGTCGCAGGCGATCGTCTCGTGCATGTGGTTGCGGAGGAAAGTCCGCCATGTTTGCGACGGGCCGTTCTTTGGCTTGATTCGGTATTTGTCGATTGTCGATTCGGCAACGTCATGGCCGAGAAGCTTGAGTTCGGACTGGATTCTGGGCGTTCCCCACAACGGATTCTCTTGAGACATTTTGCGGATCAGAGTGATGATCTCTGGATCGATTCTTGGCCGGCCGGGCTTTCGCGATTTCCATCGCCAGTAGAGCTTGAAGCCCTGGCGGTGCCATCGAATGACTGTCTCGGGCTGTACGATGAGTAGGCAGCTTTTCCAGTCGCCGAAGATTCTCGAGAGGAAGACCCAGAAGATGCGGTCGATCCGATTGAGCTTGGGCCGAGGTTTCTCCCGCTTGAGGACGGCGAGCTGTTGACGCAGGGCGAGGTTCTCCAGGGCGAGTTGGGATCTCGTTTTGAAGGAAGCGCGGAAAAGCAGGATCAGAAGTCGAAGCAACGGGCAAATCTCCACTCGTCGGGGGCTCGATATGGGCTAAAATGGCGTTGCCGATTGTGATTCATGACCGTCGTAAGTTCAAGCGGGGTAGGTATGACGACATTTTCGGGACCCACAGGTGGCAAAACAGTTCCCTGGGGATCGAGGTCCGAGAATCGAGGGAGTTCACCCCGTTTCGGGAGATGTTCTCGTCCTGACCTCAACAATCTCCCTAGCGCTGCAACCATCCGCCGACTCGGGAAAAACCCAGAATGGCAGCGGACAGCTCGGCTGAGTTTCTGCACAGGCCACTCAACCTGAGTCGAAATGAGCCCCGAGAACGAACCCAGCTGTCGGTCGGGAGAGACAGCTCGGCAAATCTCCACTCGTACTACTTGTCGCAGAGCTTGATCAACTGCCCGATGAAACCCACGACATCGGCCTGAATCGTGTCATCAGCAGCGCCCAACATGAACTCGGCCACGCGGCGCGGGCCAATGCCGTCATGCGAATGGAAATCCTCCCTCAAGTAGCCGATTGCCAATTGAGCTGAGAGGTCGCCGAGCAGTGGCTCAAGGCGCGAGGCCACATCGGTAACGCCGGTGCCAAAGTTGCGTACGAGATAGAAGAGGTCGTAAGCGTCCTTGTTCTCTCCGCGCAGCCGGAAAGCGATCGACTTCAGCACTACATAGGCTCCAGCACCACTCACCCAGATGTCGCGCGTGGCCTGCTCGCCCACGATGGTTTTGCCCGAGAGCGTAATGCGTTCACGGTCCTGGAATGCGAGATGGAGGCCAGGGGCAATGACCGCCGCGAAGTCGTGCTCGATGTCCCGCAGCTTGCCTCCTTTGTCAGTCGGAAGACTTGGCGGGACCAGGAAGTCGACGGTAACCTTCTCGAGCGTCTCGATCTTCCAGCGCTGGCGGGTCGGCTTGCCTTCGTCATTGACGTCCTGCTCGAAACCGGCGCGGCGTAGACGTTCGGTCAGAGTCTTGTAGCGGCCCTCGTCCCGTAGCGCGAGGGTGAGTCCTACATCAAGATCCATGGTGCCTACGTGGGCATCGGTCCCTTCTGGGAGCTCGTCTTGCTTGATGAGTAGCGAAGGGACCAGGCCTCCGATGACGACCAGCTCGTCCATGACATCGCCAAGTTTTGTGGCGACGTAGAGACAGGAGGCCCGGACCAGCTCGACCTGCTCGCTCTTGTAGCCAGCGGCGGTGGTTGGTTTGTCAGCCATCGGTCCTCCAGTTTAGATGAGCCACCCGTAGCTTCTCTGCAGCCTCTTTCGCCCGCTCGGGGTGGGCATGAAGGTCGATGTAGACCTGGACCGGATGAGCGCATTGAATGCCGTCGAAGGTCGCGGCGCCGTGAAAGACACCCTCGTCATTGGGCACGACGAGCCAGACATTTGCACCGCGTTCCTCTTCGCGGAAGGACAGGGATGCGAGCAGCTCAGGCGATGGTTCGTTGGCCAGGTACATGGCCGCGATGCGGAATCCAGCGAAGCGATCTATGATCCAAGCCGCTGCCAACCCGGTGGCCGCATATTTGACAGCGGAACAGCTCAGCCCATCGACCAGCCGCCGCAGCAGGGCATCGCCCGACCGTGCCGCCACATGGCCTCGCAGAATGTCGTGCTTTTGAAAATCGTAGTCCTCGAGCCAGGCGTTGAGCAGGAGGTCAGGGTCTCGCGGGCGAATAGCGCCGCTATCACCCCGCACTACCAGTCCGTCGTCCTCGAGCTTGCTCACGATCCTGCTCGTAAAGCCTTCGTCTGTGTCAGTTGCCCGAGCTATCTCTCGTTGGGTGCATGGCTCGGTGGGATGCATGAGCAACCACCTGGCGATTCGAGAGCTCTTGGGCGCGAAGGCCGTGGAAGGACGCCCGCGTCGTTTGTATCGGTTCGGTTTTCCATCGACCAAGATCCGCAGACCGGGGGCGAAGATCCGAGCGTTGCCGGACAGGTCCAACCAGGCGACCTCAGCTTCCGCACAGCGTTCGCGTCCAGCGTTGCCCATGAAGGGTACGGCCACCAGCGGGACAATGACTCTGTCCATGTGTTTGGCAGAACGAAGGACTTGCTCGATGGCCGCGGCGACCGGACCAGCTCCCCCCGCGCCTTTCCATTCCACTACGAAGGTGAAGGGACCAGCGCTGAGCACACCATCTGCGTCCGAGGCTCCCTTGGTCTCCTCCCAATGCACCTTGTTTGGGTCGACATTGACCAACTCGGTGACCTGTTCGGCAATCTGCTGCATTGCTTTCTGATGAGCTGGGACTTTCATGTTTGACTAAATACATCAAAATGATCGTGTGGTCAAGTTGGTTATTTTAGACAAGTTGCCAGCCCCCGAAGTTGGCGTGTACGAATGGGGTCTAATTTGAGCAATCGGGACTCGAACAAGAGAGCACGGCGGGGACGGAATCAGTCCGGAACGATAAGCGGCTTGCCGAATGGATCTTACCTCGGTTTTCGCCGAGTTCGGGTCCAAAACTGGGCCTCCATTCGCACCGAGAGAGCGGGTCGTTTTTGGCGCTCGAATGGGGAGCCATTTTTTGAGTGAGAAGATAAAGGCCGCTGGCGAGAGCTGGGCGGCCTTTTTGCTTGTGCTGTCCGTGTCTCTCCCGAAAACTCGTCCGCGTGGGCTGCATTGAAGTAGTTATCAAGCGGGGAGTGGGGGGCACGAATTCCGCCATGTCCCCATGTCCCGCTATCGACCAGCGATGGATTCGAGAAGGCATGGGTGAGCCGTGCTTCGAGTTCAGCCACAGCCCCTCTTTTACGGCTTTGCATTAGGGGCCCTGCTCCGCTCATGCGTCCTCCCACGGATTGACGAGGAGTACGCCAGTCTCTACGAAGTCTTTGACGTTTCGTGTAACAACGTGGAGGCCGTGGCGGATCGCCGTTGCTGCGATCAGCCCGTCGATTACCGAAAGCGTTCGGCCACTCTTCCGGCTTGTGGCATCGATCTCTCCCCAAATGCGTGCGGCATCCGTGTCGACCGGGAGAATCCGCGTGTCGTAATCCTGTTCGATCCGCAGGAGTGCTGAGGCATACCGGTCTTTCTTCTTCCCTGCATCCAACAGCACGACGCCGCGTGCCAATTCTCCGATTGTGAGTGCGCTGATGAACACGTCCAATGGACGAAAGGCTACAACGCGGTTTTTCACGTGTTGTTCGCCCTGCGGCCGCACGAGTTCGGAGATCACGCATGTGTCGAGTAACACTCTCACAGATCGAGGTCCCGCAGCGGGGTTCGATCGCGTTCGATGTCGAGCTCGCTCCAATCAGGCCCCTGCAGCAGGAACTCCACCAGGCTCGGTTTTCCGCCGGTAAGCCGGTCATATTCTTCAGCATCCACGACGACCACGGCGTCCGTTTCCCGACGCTCGATGCGTTGTGGTTCACCACCGAGCGCTCTGCGAACGACCTCGCTGAACTTGTTCTTCGCGTCCATGAGCTTCCAGGTTGTCATAGCGTTCTCCGTGGTCTAGACTGTCTAGCCAGATTATAGGGCATTTACCTGGCAAGTCAAGCGATGAGGTGGCCTTCCCCTCCTAAAAACCCGATCGAATTGGCTTTATTGAGGTTTGGGGGGCGGAGAAAGGCGGGTCGGCTGCGAATCGATTTCGCCGGATCCAACCCGTGCGAATGAGATTGTTGTTCAGCCCTTGATGCGGTCGTTCAACCACTGGGCATCCATCCGTCACTCTTCCTCGCCTGAGCCGTTCTTGGTTGAACCACCGATCCTTCTCGAAAATAAGTTTCGCAAACGCAGAACTCTTTCTCTTCCTGAGAACGCCTAGAGTACAGAGCGTTGGGAGAGGGGGGAGAGTGACGGACTCTGACATCCATTTCGAGTTCCTTAGCCTGGAGGGGGCCATGCAATCCCCAAGACCTGCCGAATGCCTTGTTCGTGTCTTTTTGTCCGTCCCGGCGTTCACCCTTCTTGCGCTCGTGGCGGTCCTCGCGTCCCCTCTGCTCGGTACATCGCCCGCCAATCCCGGAGACCCTCATATCGAAGATCGCCGGGGAGAAACGGACAAGAACAAAGAAGACACCGACGGGGACCCGGTCAGCATGTTCTCCGGGGCCTTTCTCTACTCAAAAGCCGACATGAAGGCAGTCGGACGGGGAATGGACTTCGTACTCAAGCGCACCTACAACAGTGGCGCCTTGTCCCTTGTCTCTCCCATGGGAAGGCTGTGGAGTCTGAACTGGGATCGCAAGATCCGGGTCTACGTCTACGATCCTCAGGGTGGAGCCTCCTGGTGGCAAGGAACCCAGTACGACGCTTTCTACGACGATGGGACGGGCCGTTTGGACAAGTTCGCCCTGCTTTCCGGCAAATGGTATCCCGAGTCTGGCTATTTCAGCCAACTGGTCAGTGATCAGACCCTGCCTTCTGCGAAGCCGACGACCTTCGAGCTCCGTGACTCTCGTGGCCTCATCTCGACGTTCACCGAAACCGAGGCGGGATGTGCTCAAAACCCTTGGATTACCTATCGTCTCTCGAAGGTGACGGATCGGGCAGGGAACTCCTTCCAACTCTTCTACGAGAATGACGGGGTGACGGTCCCGTTCTGCGGCTATGAATCCAAGCGCATCAAGTACATCCTGGATACACTGGGCCGCAAGTTCACGTTCGATTACGACACCGCCGGGTGGCTGGAATCCGTGACGGACTTCGCGGGCCGAAGCGTGGTGTACGAGCATGATTCTCTGGGCAATCTCACTGCAGTCGAGAAGCCCGAGGTCCTCGGCACAGCGGGGATCACGGACAACGATTTTTCGGGTGCGAACAGGAAGCGAACCGAGTTCACCTACGCTCCCGTCGACCTGATCATCCCGAACTCCGGTCACCGACTTCTGACCATCATTGCGCCGAATCAAGTCGCCGACGGAACTCGGACCCCCTATCTACAAAACACCTACTCTGCATCTGTCTTCTTTCGCGTGGTCCGCCAGCGTCTCGGCGGACTCAACAGTTCCGGCGTCGAAGCGGGCGGCACCTATGACTTTCTGTACGAGTTCGACGACACGGACTACGGATGGTTTGTCGCGGTTCGGAGGACCCTTCGCATCGACCCCAACGGCAACTGCCAGCTCACCTACTACGGAAACGAGGGACCGCGCCTCATCTTCGACCTCACCGGTCGGATCGACGCCACGATGATCGATCCCGCATCTCCACCACTGATTGACGCCATCGTTACCGCCAGTCCCTCCCAGCCTCCATCGGGATCTCTGAATGCGAGCTTCCCCGGATACTTGGCGCCTTTGAGCTCTCACTATTCTGCCGGAAGCCCGATCATGGGGTCGACCGCCTACATCACCGAGGTCGACCACAATCCGAACAACGGCCTTCGATCCGAGGTCCGTACTCCCGACACGATCACCCAGTACACCTACGATGATGCGAGCCTCGACCCTTGCCAAAGAGCCAATCTTCTGCGATTCCGCCGGGTTGACATCACGAACACCGGTAACTCGATCGAGGAGGTGTACGCCTACGAGCCGATCTACAACCAGGCCTGTGCGGTCTACGGTCCAAGAGGCCTCGAGCTCGGAACCCCCGATCGCTATTCGCTCGTGAAGATCTTCGACTATCAGGAGAGTGATCTGTCAGACGGCGGAAACCCGGTCGTCGCCTACGCAAACCAGTGGGGAATCGACCTCTCCCAGTCCTCCATGCTCTCCTTCCTCTCCTCCCAAGGGATCAATCTTGTTCCAATCACCACTCCTGGGATCCGATCGAACCTCGGAGATCTCAACGGGGACACCCTCACCGACCAAGTTGCCGGAAATTGCATCAAGGACGAGACCTTCGTGTCCGTGTTCGACGATCCGGCTGCTGGGGACGCAACCACTTTGACCACGATTACCGCCACGAGAAACTTCAACCCGTTCTCGATGGTCACGCAGGAGGTCGACGGCGAGTCGAACGTCACCACTTACGAGTATTACGCCGAGAACGACCCCGACGGAAACGGAGTGCTGACCCCGAATCCTGGAATCCCGGGCTACGTGCCGACTCTAGACGGGACGTCGGGAACCGATGGCGGAGGATTCCTCCATCGTGCGTTGCTTCCCACCAACGTCGCGACCCCGGCGGTTCTCGAATACGAGTACGATCTTCTGGGGCGAAAAACTGTCGAGAGGAACGGCCGGGGGGTCTCGTTGGGCTTCCAGACCACCCGGGTCTACAACGAGCTTCATCAGCTCGTCCGGGTTACGGACGCGCGGGGATATCAACGATCCCGGGTCTACGACGCGAACAACAACGTCGTCGAGGTCTGGGTCACGGACGCGACTCCGGATTTCGACTCGTTCCTGCGGCCTACTGGAGGGGAGACCATCTCTTCGAACCCCATCGTGACCCGCCTAGCCCACGACATTCTTGACAGAGTGGTGGAGCTCGAAGTCCCGATCGATTCGGCGGGGGAAGTCCTTGTAACCCGGACGCGGTACGACCGGAACGGCAACTCCGTTTTGACTCTCTCGCCGGAGTGGGCACCCGGGTCCGAAAATCTCACGAGTATCGTCTACGACGAACTGAACCGTCCCATCGCCTCCTCCCGAGGCGGAGTGTCGACCGAGTTTCTGTCGGCATTCTGCAGTGTCGCGAACGTGGATGTTCTCACCGCTCTTGCGGGACAAATCTCGACTCGACCCGCTGACGTCTCCGTGAGCCGAACCTACTTCGAGGACAGCCGGGTGTTCCGGGAGGAAGATGGGGGCGGGCATCCCACCGACTACTTCTACGATGGATTCAATCGGCTCTTCCTACAGCTCGACGCGGATGGCAACTATCGGATCAACACCTGGGACGCGGCGAGTCAACTGGAGGAGATCGAGGTCTTCGACTCTTCGAACGAGAAGCTCCTTCATATGAAATTTCGTATCGATGAGATCGGGCGACTCGTTCAGGAAGACAGCGAGATCCTCATCGACGGCTCACCGATGCCAACCGATGGTCCGCTCACTCCCGGTGATTCCTTCGTCACGACTCGATATCTCCATAATGCCTGCCATCGAATCAAGAAGGAGGTCAACGACAACCGGAACTCCACCCGCTATCTCTACGACGGCGAGAACCGGCAGATTCGGGCCACCGATGCTGTCGGGGACTATCGAGAAGAAACCTACGATGCCAACGGAAACGTCGTGTTCTCTCAGGAGTTCGAGATCAGTTCCGATACCCGCTACGGAGAGACCTACCTCACCTACAACACGTACGACGAGCTCGATCGCCTTATCTATCAGACAAGTAGCGTGGGGGAAACCTTCCGCTATCTTCACGACAGCCGAAACAACTTGGTCTTCTTTAGCGACGCGAAGGGGCCGGTCACGGAAGCCTGGTCGAGCATCGACACTCTCAACGAGTTTCCCGGACAGTATCCCCCCCAGAGCATCAACGATCACGGGAACACTATGCTCTTCACGTACGACAAAGCGGACCGCCAACTCACGACCGAAAAGCACCTTCGAGCCGGCGGGATGGGCGGAAACCCGATCGTCGAGACGATCGTTCTTGAGAGCGTATGGGATCTCAATAGCCGACTCACTCAGCAGGTGGATGGCAAGGGGTTTGCGACCCTGTACGAGTACGACGATCTCGATCGGCCGGTCGCGATTGAGTATGCGGACGGGACGAGGAACGAGACCCTAGAGCACTCGCCGGACCACCTCCCGAAGTTGGTGCTGGACGAGAACGGAAGCCAGATCGATCTCGGCTACGACGTACTCGATCGGCTGACCAGCCGCACCATCACCCGGGCGGTCGATGTCGGAGGGACGACAGCCGAGATTTACCAGTACGACGGGTTGGGAAGGCTTACTTCAGCCGAAGACGACGACTCTCGGGTCGTTCGGCATTACGATTCCCTGGGAAGGGTGCTTCAGGAGGACCTCGATTTACTGGGTGATCCCTTCCCGGAGGCTTCGACTTTCGCAACCTATGACGGAGTCGGTAATCTAAAGAACTGCACTTACCCCGGAAGCCGCACGCTGACCATGACCCACGACAGTTTGGAGCGGCTGGACACGATCTCCGATTCTGGTGAGCTGATTGCCGATTACTCTTTTCTTGGGCCGCACCGTGTCGACGAAAAAGTGCTCGGTAACAACACCGTAACGACCTTCGGGTACAGCCCAAGCCGTCGGATCGAGACCACGACCCATCACTCGATTCCCTTGAGCCAAGATTTCGATGTCCGAACCGCGACCTGGGATCGCATGGGTAATCGACTGTCCCGCTCCGATGGGACAGTGACGACCTCCTACGAGTACGATTCGATCTACCGCATGATCGAGTCCGACCGGACGGGTTTGAATCCACGCACCGTGATCTTCGATCTCGACGCTGCTGGGAACCGAGATTCCGTTGGGGGAGGACTGGCGGGAGGGGACTACGTCCTGGGAAGCCAGGGAAGTTCGGTCCACCAGTACTCGCAGACGCCGTTTGACTACCGATTTCACGACGACAATGGAAATACGATCCACGCCCGACAACTCTCCCCTCCATTTTATTACTCCCAAGGCGGAGGAGTTGGCGGTCAAGCGGTCCCCCTCAAAGTTCCGCCACACATCTTCTACGACTACCGGGATCAGATGGTGAGGTTCGTGGATTCCTCTGCGGGTCAAACTCATACCTACGACTACGACGTTCTCGGTCGCCGAATCCGAAAGACGATCGATGTTCAGGGAGCCGCCCAGGAAACCCGGTATTTTTACTTCGGAAACCGGGTGATCGAAGAGCGAGACGGAACGAACGCCACTCAGGCGACCTACGCCTACGGAAGGTACATCGATGAAGTCTTGGCCATGGATCGATCCGGCTCCCGGATCTTCTACCACACCGACGATCAATATAATGTGATACACCTGACTGACGAGTCGGGAGCCAATCTTCTGGAAGCCTACGATTACGACGACTACGGTCTTCCTCTCGATCCATCTCAAAACCCGATTCCCGGATCGACGTTCAATAACCCGTATCTCTTCAATGGGCGGCGATTCGACCCTGAGACCGGGTGGTATTACTACCGCGCCCGCTACTTCGACCCCGACGCGGGGCGCTTTACAACTCGCGATCCCATCGGCGTCTGGGGTGACGGACAAAACTTGGGGAACGGCTACATCTACGCGGGGAACAACCCGTGGAGCCGGGTCGACCCTTCCGGTCTCTCGCAAGATGAATGGACCCACGAAGGAACGGTCATCATCGGTGGCCAGGAGATGGATGTTTGGACCGGCGTCGAGGAGGGCTTCTGGTGGTGGAGCAAGGACAAACGAGTCACAGAGTACTCCTTCTCCGACGACGACGGAAATCTCCATACTTTCGAAGTTAAGGGAGGCATGAAGCTCGATCTCGATCTGTCTTCGTTGGAACTCCCCCAGACGACGATCGATGCGATTGGTGAGGTTTTTGGCAACGGCGATGGAAAGCTGCTGAAGATCTCAAACGCCCTCAAGACGTTCTCGGCTGGGCTCACTGTGATCAAATCAGTAGCTTCCGCCCTGGATCCTGATATGGAGATCAAGTTTCTCGAGGCCTATGAGGATGCGATCTCTGGCGCCACCAGCAAACTGACTGGAAGTGAGGCCATGGGCGTTAAGCTCGCCGAAGTGCTCACCGAGCTATCCGGCGGAGTCCTCAACGCAAAGACCACCGCGGATCAAGTTACCTCGATTATTGGCAAACTGAAGAGGGAAGGCCTGATCGACAAGAAGGCGGCCGGGCAGCTCATCAAGGCCATTCGAAAGCGGATCAAAGAGATCCGCGAGGAACAGAAGAAGAAGAAAGCAGAAGAAAAGAACAAGAAGAACAGCGAAGAAGAGGAGCTGGCGACTGCGGAAGGAGCTCCGGAAACGAGCTGTGAAACCGCGGACGACGATTCACAACCCGATCCCAACCGCCAAGATGATCCGATGTGCGGTCTGCCCATGCCGGAAGGAGGGGCTGGCGGAGGTTGCGGGGGAGGGGGGTCGAGTCCCTCGGGCGGGACCGGTCTCCCGGGTGCTGGGGCGGGGTTTGGAGGCTCGAAAGGGTTCTCCCCGAAAATCCCGCAAGCCCAAGGCGCCGCCGTTTCCGCGGTCATGAATGAAGCACTCAAGATGTTTCAGAGGAATCGAGGCCAGTCGTTCGGCGCACCGCGGGCTCTCCCCACCGTCGCGAAGTCCGGCTTCATGCATCAATAAAACACGACACGGTGGAGCTCGACCCGCGATGACCACGAAAGCCAAGGAAATACCGATGAGACCCAAGTTCCTCCCCATTCTGACCGTGTTCTTTCTTGCCCTTTCCCTCGGGTGGAACGGTCGAGCGGAGGCCGGCGACTGCAATTCTAACGGAGTCGATGATCTCTTCGACGTCCTCCCGGGCGCGATCTTTTTCTTTCCGAATGTCTCGCAGTATTTCCCTCCTCCGGGAGGTCCCTTCACCGCTGAGACGGTGGCGGTCGGAAACTTCGACGGCCTGAGCGGTCCCGACCTTGCGGTGCCCCTGCAGCCTCCCTGTGTCGGGGAATGCCTTGAGCCGGGGGAGGTCGCTTTCTACGTCAACAACCCGTTTCCCAATGGAGGAGTCTTCACCTATCAGCCGGCGATCGACCCCTGCACGCCCACTTGCACGGGGATCCCTCCGAACCCCCTCGTCGGGCGCATTCCTTTCGACATCGTCGCCGTCGATTTCGACAACGACGGGTACGACGACGTGGCGACGACTGGTGTCGGGGCGAACGGGCTGGAGCATCTCTCCGTCGTTCTGAATCCCGGCCAGATCCTGCCGGGTGTCTGGTTCGGTTTCACGGATCCCGCGACCCACTACAGCCTGACCAATGCGAATTCGGGTTACGCCATCACTTCTGCGGACTTCAACCTGGACGGGTTTCCGGATCTCGCCGTGGCGACGAACGCCTCCAAAGTCGAGGTCTTCTACAACGATGCGACCAATCCTGGGACGTTCCCATTTGCGGCATCCGTGTATTTTGTCGGTGGAAACTCCCTGTCGATCGAGGTGGGGGACTTCGATCAGGACGGCTACCCGGACATCGTGACCGCGAACAACTTTGCCGACAGCGTCGCGGTCCTCCGCAACAATGGAGATGAGACGTTCTCACCCGCCCAGCACTTTGCGGTGGGAGTGGAGCCAAAGGGGGTCGCAGTGGCCGATTTCGATCTCGACGGATTTCCCGACATCGCGACGGCGGATCTTGGAGGATTTCCCTTGGTCAACGGATCCGTCACGATCCTCCAGAACGACTCCACGGGCCCGGGAAGCATCGGATTTAGCCTTTCGACCCGCTTCACGACCGAGTTTGCGAACCTGGCTCCCCTTGCGATCGAAGCAAACGACTTCGACGGCGATGTGGTGGTCGGTTCAAGAGGGTCTTCCTTTTCTCCGGATCTCGTGGTGGCCTGTCAGTTTGCCGATGCTTTGATCATCATCCAGAACAACGGAGACGGGACGTTTGCGCCACCGCAGAAAGCCTGCGGAGATGGGACGACCGGGCCGATCGGAAGTCCTTGCGTGGCTCCGGTGACAGGATTCAAAAGCATCGACTCCGCCGACCTCAGCGGGAATTTCCAGAACGATGTGGTCCTGTCGAGGGGAAGTGACTTCATCGTCGAGCACTCCACCTTCATCTTTCCGACGAGCAGTGATCTCAATCAGAATTCGGTACCCGACGAGTGTGAGTCGGCTCCGATCGTGACCATGCAACCCATGAACCAAGAGGTTTGCGAGGGAGATCCGATCTCGTTCAGTGTTTCTGTGATCGGAACGGATCCGCTGAGCTACCAGTGGTATAGGGAGGGGCTCGGTTTGCCGATCCCTGGAGCGACCACCGGCACGTTGACTCTTCCCGCGACGAGCCTCTCCGATTCGGGGAACTACTTCGTCCGCGTTACCAACTTCCTGGGATTTGCCGATAGCGACATGGCGGTCCTCACCGTGAACTCCAGCGAAATCTGCGAGGATTGCAATCGGGAACCGGACCTCTTCTCGGTGACGGGGGAAGTGTTTGGCTCGCTCCCGGCTACGCTGGGAAGTGCGATCGACGACGTTGGTGACATCGATCTCGATGGGTTCCCGGATCTCCTCGTGGGCTCCCCTGGTTGGAAGCACCCGACTCCTCAGTTTCTCCAAGGGGGAGCGATGGAGGTACTCTCCGGTGTCGATGGGTCGCGGATCCGAATTCACATCGGCACGTCTGGGGTCTCTGAACAGTTCGGCGCCTCCGTTGCGGGGGTGGGAGATCTCGACAATGACAGCGTCCCGGACTACCTGGTGGGAGCTCCCTTCGACAATTACGCGGGAGCCGACTCCGGATCCGTCTACCTCTACTCGGGGATCGACGGTTCGGAGATCGCCCGGATCCATGGCAGTGCTCTGGGCGATCGCTTCGGTCTTGCGGTGAGCGGTGCCGGGGACGTGAACCGGGATGGTGTTCCAGACTTTATGGTCGCTGCACCCTATTCGGATGCCAACGGAACCGATTCCGGCAAGGTGACGATCTACTCCGGGGCCTACTACGGGTATTCTGGCCCGCCCCCGGGAGGCGGTCCCTATCTGCAACGGTTTCCCGTGTTGGTCGGGCTTCCGCCGGGAGTCCTCGCGATCCGCAAGGGGGAGAGCGCCGGAGACCTCTTTGGGAGCGCTCTCGCCGGCGGCGGTCGAGTCGACGGGGATCTCTTTGACGACGTGCTGATCGGCGCGCCGCAGCACAGCGGTATCGGTCGAGTCTACGTCTATTCCTGGAAGAAGAACCTCGATGTCCGCGTGCTCGACGGCGAGATCCTCGTGTCGCCTCCCATCGACTCGCCGGACTTCGGCGCGAGGGTCGCCTTTGCCGGCGATCTCGACGGCGATGCAGCGGACGATTTCATCGTGGGCTCCCCGCTTCAGGACACGATCAACCTTTTGGATAATCGGGGGGCAGTGCGCGTCTTCTCGGGAAGCGACAGTTCTTCCCTTGCGTTCTTTACGGGGGAGAGCCCGGGAGACAACTTCGGTCGATCCCTCGACGGGGGCCAGGACGCCGACAACGACGGAACTTCGGACTTCCTGATCGGAGCTCCTGGAGGGGACTACAACGGGATCGACTCGGGAAGGGGATACCTCTTCTCGGGATCGGACCTCTCGACCCTCCGAATCCTCGAGGGCGAGGCTCAGGGAGATCTCTTCGGGACCGCGGTTTCCTTCGGACGGGATTTCAGTCAGGACGGGACGACCGACTTGGTCGTGGGCGCACCTGGCAACAGCGGTGACGCGGGGCGAGCCTACTTCTCTTCCGGGGTGAGGATCCTCTGTACGAGTGATCCCCTCAGCGTCTCGTGGAACGGAGGGATTCAGCAGCTCGACCTGAATGCGGGGCCGGCTCACGCCGGTCGCAACTACCAGCTTGTCGGATCGGGCGGCGGAATCAGCCCGGGCGTTGTCCTTGCTCCGACGATCTTGCCTCTCAACCCAAACGACTCGTACTACGTCGACACTCTGAATAATCCCAACACCCCGCCTCTTACAAATTCCCTGGGAGTGCTCGACCGGGACGGTAAGGCGACGGTTCTCTTCACCGCTCCAAATATGGTCTCGCTGATCGGCCAGACCTATTATCACGCCTACTTCATATACGGTGGGGGCCAGGACTACTTCGCGAGCAACGCCATTTCCGTCACCATCGTTCCTTGAGATTGTCGAGCCCCGTTCGCCATCTAGTCGAGCCACCAGCTCCTTTATTTGTAAAACCCGGATCGCGGTGTTTGAGTGCGGCTTGGATTTTGGGCGTCCCCAGGCTATTCCTCGCTGTCCGTGATGCGTTCCTTGATCCACGCTTCCAGCTTTCCGCGCCATGTTTCGGCTTCCTCGTCGTGACCTTCTGCGGGTCGTGCCGTATGCCACCCGTCGTAGAGCTCGATGACATCCTCGAATATCTCCACCCCGGCATCGATTCCGTCGGTGTCTTCCCACGACCGCAACTCATCACTCCTCAACACCCGCTGGACACACTCGATCACCAACGCCTCTGCTTCTTCAAACCGGCCGCGCTTGGCAATGATCAACGCCAGTTGGCTGCGTAAACGTGTCGATCGCATCGTTGGGTTCGCTTCGAGTCCTTTCAGGAGCTCCAACGCTTCGGCGATAAAGGATTCCGCTTTGACGAATTCCCCTTGCAGAACCATGTGGGCTGCATTATCCGCGAGAGCTTGCGCAAGCGCCAATTCCTGGCTAGGCTCATTGGCGACCGCTCGTCGTGAGCGGTCCAGCTGGTCCTGGAGCAGGAGTCCCAGGTTGCTGTTGAAACCAACCGTGTAGCGGTGCTTGTCGCCCAGGGTCCTCCGCGCGGCTTTGATTGCCTCGCGGTAATATGGTTCTGCCTCGGACAGCCTGCCTTGCTTGTAAAGCAGAAGCCCCAGATTGTTGATGGAAACGAGTGAGTAGGGGTGCTCGTCGCCGAGGATCCGGCGCCGGGCCTCGAGAGCCTCCCGGCAATACGGTTCTGCCTCGGACAACTTGCCCTGATACTGAAGCAGAAGCCCCAGATTGTTGATGGATCTGAGGGTCAGGGGGTGCTCGTCACCGAGAGTCCTGCGGGCGGTTTTGAGTGCCTCACGGTAGTACGGCTCTGCTTCTGACAGTTTCCCCTGATTCCGGAGTAAAATTCCCATGCCCTGGATGCACCCGAGCGTGTCGAGGTGCTCGTCGCCCTGGGTCCTGCGAGAGGCTTCGAGTGCCTCGCGATAGTACGACTCTGCCTCTGACAGTTTGCCCTGATCCAGGAGCAATACTCCCAGATTGCTGATGGATGCGAGCGTCTCAGGGTGCTCGTCGCCAAGAGTCCGGCGTCGGGCTTCGAGGGCCTTGCGGTAATACGGTTCTGCCTCGGACAGCTTACCCTGACTCTGGAACAGAAGCCCCATATTGTTCATGCATCCGAGGGTAAGGGGGGCCTCCTCACCGAGAGTCCTCCGGGAGGTTTCGAGTGCCTCACGGTGGTAAGGTTCTGCTTCTGGCAGTTTGCCCTGACCCCGGAGCAGAATTCCCATGTTGTTGATGGATACAAGCGTGTCGGGATGTTCGTCGCCGAGCGCCATTCGACGGATCGATAAAGCCCGTTCTTGAGGATCCGTCGCTTCCTCAAGGAGTCCCAGTGCAAAGAGTGTGTCGGCAATGGTTTGCAACAGCTGGGCTTGAACAAGGGGCTGCTCCGCAAACTGCGAGTCGATCGCCTGAACCGTTCGACCAAACAGATTCTCCCGCAAGGTCTCAAGCGCAATGGTAGTGAAGTTGATGCCGACGAGGCTCTGCTCGAGTGCCCTCCGTTGTTCTTCGGGAACAGGCTCGAGCAAAGATCGACGCAAGCGAATTCCCATGAGCTCGGGATCGATTCCTTGCAGCTGTTCTGCTTGAAAGGTGGCGACCTGCTCACGTTCTTCGGCTCGCTTCGTGGCTTCCGCCTCGGCGTTTGTCGCTCGCTTCGCCTCCTGGATTGCTTCTGCTTCCGCAGCTCTTGCCCGCTTCTCGTTAATATCGGCCAGCGTGCGTTGCGCCTCTTCGTTTCTCAGTGCTTCGGTCTTTTCTTCTAGAGCGACGTCAAGTGCCTTGTTCGCTTTGCTCGTCTTCCACCAGCCGACCCCGGTGCCGGTGGATCCGCCGATCAACAACAAGAGGATGGTCGCGGCGGCGACCACGGTCTTCTTTCGGCGGCGAACGAACTTGTGTAACCGATAGAAGGCACTCGGTGGATGGGCTTCGACCGACTCGTTGTTCAGATAGCGGGCGATGTCTGCCGCCAGGCTGTTCGGCGTTTCGTAGCGTCGGGTGCGATCCTTTTCGAGTGCCCGCGTCACAATCCAGTCGAGATCGCCACGCAACCGCTTGCGCAGGCCTTCGACGTTGGCATGCCGGTTAAGTGCAATCGCAGTCGCGGAATCACCGAGTGTGCAGATTCTGGTGGAGGGTCGTACGGGGTCGACTTCTCGGATGGTCCGCAGCAGTTCATCGTAGCCAGTTTCCAGAAGCTTTGGCAAATCGAAGAGCGTGGCGCCGCTGAGCATTTCGTAGAGAAGTGCCCCCAAGGCGTAGACGTCGGCTCGAGTATCGATGTCTACTCCAAACATCTCCGTTTGTTCCGGAGCCATGTACTCGAGCGTCCCCACGATCTGTCCGTGCTGGGTAAACATGGACTTCTGACTGAGCTCGGCGCTCGTTGCCTTGGCAATCCCGAAGTCAATGACTTTCGGCACCGGAACATCATCGTGCATCGCGACCAACACGTTGGAAGGTTTGATGTCACGGTGGATAATGCCTTTGAGGTGTGCGTGCTGGATCGCCTCACAGACCTTTTTGAATAGCTCGAGACGATCACGGAGACCCAGCTTGACCCTGTCGCAGTACTCCGTGATGGGAGCTCCGTCGACCAGCTCCATCACGAAGTAAGGGCGACCGGTTCCGGTTGCACCGCCATCGAAGACCTTGGCAATGTGAGGATGGTTCATCAACGCAAGGGCCTGACGCTCCGCTTCAAAGCGAGCGACGACCTCTTTGGTGTCCATTCCCAGCTTGATGACCTTGAGCGCGACCTTGCGCCTGACCGGCTCTTCCTGCTGCGCCATCCAGACGACACCCATGCCGCCTCTGCCGATCTCCTGCACAAGTGTGTAGCGATCGATGACATCGCCGATTCCTTCGGCTTTCACAGAGCTTCCCTCGTCTTGCACGAATAGTGCCTCCACTTGTTGACGAAGCCCATCATCGCCACTACACGTCCTCCGCGTCTGCAGTAGGATTGTCTGCAGAATACGAACGTCGAAGATGGTCAGTTAACCGGGAGAGCATGAGTTTGTCGAGCACGAGTGGGGTACAAACTGGGTGCTTCCGTCATAGACTGTTGGTAATGAGCGCCTAATGATCCAAAGGCAGTGACTGATCGGCGATTCTACCGTCTCCAACGTCAGGGGTAGAAGAACTTGATGTAAGTTGCTCGTATTCAATAGCATAGACGAAGTCCAGCAACAGTTGACGGCGGAAGCACCGCCGAATCGCGGCACAGAGGACATTCAACGCGCGCTGACAGATGAGGGGCGCGAACGGCGAAGGAGAAAGAAGGGAGGCGCCTAACAAGCCGATGCAGCTGACCGGCTTCGGCCGACCGCTGATCACCAAACCCGTTAGGCATACACATGACTACCGTCGACGACGAGATTTTCGAAGCGTTTGAATCGCGTTCCCGGTTTTTCGAACGAGGTCGTAGGATCGTTGTTTTCGTTCCGGAGTTTCTATTTCCCCATTTTCGCTGACGGGGCGGGGCGGTCAATGGCCCATCGCAAGAGGATTCCTCGACCCTAACGGACGAGGAATCCTCAGCTTCTCACCAGAATGTCGTTGCAGGTAGCTCCGCTATCCGTCTCCCTTCCAAGGCTCTCCGGGTAATCGAGAAATGAATGCCGTCCTGACGTTTTTGAGTGCTCGTTTTGGATTGAATGTGACCCCTGATGAGAGGAGTGGGAGTACGTCGTTAGCGAACGCCTCGTCGGCAATCTTTTCGACAAGGTTGGCCTCGAACTCCGCACGTGAGATGCGCGTTTCATCTCTTCTGATGTACTGTGCGAAGCAATCGATCACCTTCTGAACATCGAGTCCCGAAAGGTTGTCAAGGGCCTCCGACAAATCAAACAGGTCTCGGCCTTTCTTCCTCTGATACAGCGCTCGGAGCTTGGTGGCGAGGAGTTCTTCGGGAGAATAGGTCAGGATTTCTGTGGCCCCGTTGAACCAGGGACTCATGACCTGGAAGACACAGCGTGCGTGACCGAGCGCCGTGAAATGTTCGCGTGTATTGATCTCTACCTTGAGTCGGAGCGGAGTCACGGGCTTGGCTTCCGATGCAAATCGGTAGACGAGAGTTACCCGTCCGTGGCGGTGTTTCCACGTGGGTTTTCCGAGCCACGGGTCGAGCCGAGCGCGCACAGCATTCATGATAGGACCGATCGGGCCGGCGTGAACCTGAACGAGATCGATGTCCTCCGAGTATCTGCGAGGTGCATCGAAGAGCAACTTGTGGAGCGCAGTACCCCCTCGAAACGCGATCTCGGTACCGAGTAGCGGATCTTCGTAGATCTCGATCAACGAGCGTGAAAGGACGAGGTCCTGCTCGATCTGCGCGTCGGTCGACCACGGCGCACTTGTGCGCCATGCAGTGATGTATGCCCTGGGGATCAGGTGTCGACCTCCACGGTTTCGTTGACAAATAGACGCCAGCGACTGTCCTTCACGGCCTTGTTCAGCGGGCGACCAGGACGCAGTGGGACGACCCGCGGTTGTTCTTGGGCAATCCACTGAGCAAGAGGAGCTGCGACATCGTTGACACCAATCCGGTCGAGCAAGTAACCCAGGCGTTGCGCGTGGGGCAACTGGGACTCTAGCTTCGCAACGTCAAGAAGTCGTCGGGGATCGATCTCTTCTGCTAGTTCGGAAAGCACCGTAGCGACATTGCCGAGATAGCCAGCAGCTCTTACGTAGCGAAGAAGGTCCAGAGCAGTAGCCTCGGGGCTCGAAACGCGCATGGAACCCGTCTCCGTGTTCACCTCGATGATTGGGGTGTAGTCGAGGTATCGATTAACGAAGAACTGGATCCGGGCTCTTCCGGCCACAACCGGTCGGATCTGTTTGGTTGTGATGACCTGGAATTCCTGTGGTTGCTGGTGCCCTGCTCCGTGAAGCGCTGCCGCGGTCAATAGCCCTACATAGTAGGGCACGCCGAGGAACTTCATCAGATCGGGGACGAACCAACTCGGCGGCGGAGCTCCCGCAGCGCGGTATTCGAGAGGAACGATCACGAAGAACCCTTGTCGCGGTACTGCCAGGCGGTTTTTGAGGACAAGTCGACGAGCTGCTTTTTTCAGGGCTTCCCTCGAAATGGCGAGCTCTCCCTGAGCCTGCTCGCGCGTGAAGACGTACCGACCCTTCGCCTGGTAGGAGTCGACCAAGTGGCGGAGGCCGTCCCTCGTTTCCCGTAGTTCTGTATGCAAAAGAAGCCTTTCTGTGGCCCTCTCTGTAATTGAGCCGCAGGTTGAAGATCTACGCTAGACTACCATGTATACGCAAAAGTAGACATATTTCGTCCCTTTTTGTATATGAAATGCTAATCGCATTGGCTTGATCGCGAAGTGGCTGCGAAGGACGAGGGGGGCGCCACCGCCGCTCTTCGAGCGCAGGGTGCGGTTCTCGGTGATCAGATACTCGTTCCGTCGCAGAAGGTTCTTGGTCGACCGTGCTGGTGATGTACGACAAGAGCTTCGTCCAGTCCATTCCGTCCTGAGCGAGAAACTGCTCGAGATCCTGCGAGGGACGACGGAAGCATCCTGTTCATGCGCCGATCTTGAGTGAGTTGGCAGCGGCTCCAAGGGCCTTGTCTTTCGTCCACAGCGTGCACTTTGACAAGAGCGCCGACGCCAGCAGGTGGACGTCTATCCAGCCGAGCCCCTTCCCTGCGAGCTTTCGATTCGTTACCAAGTGCAGCCCCTCTTCATGGCTCGCGACCAGGGAGGCAGGAAGGGCAGCTAGCAGGGAGAGAATCTCATCTCGATTCTTCAGATTACCGCAGGCCAGCTCACCGATAACGAACGGATGGCACAGCACCACACCTTCGTTCAGGAGGCTCTTGAGTTCGCGGTCGCCTTTGCGCAGATGATCGACCCAGACCGAAGTATCGACCAGGATCATGCTGTGCTCGTACGGCGCCGAGGTGCAGGCTTGAGCTTCTTTTCGCTGCCCCCAAGTGCCGCCAGTCGACGAGCACTCTCGTGAGCAATCAGCGCCTCAAGTCCACGGCGAACGAGAGCGGTCTTCTCTTTCACCCCGGTCAGTCGTGCTGCCTGTCTGAGGAGACTTTCCTCGATGTTAAGTGTCGTTCTCATATGCATAAGTATGCACCATTGATGCATATGAGTCAAGAGCCCGAACGGAAACTCTGAGAAGAGAGACGCCCCGTGGCGATCCACCGTCTCCCGGTCAATCACTCGGAGCTCGACCGTCCGGTTTCCTTGGAACATCCGCGGAGCTTGGAAGAGGCCCGGTATGTTGCCAGTGTCTGTGCGATCCGACGAAATGCTGACAGGTGGGGTGGAGGATTATCGTTTGGTCCGCACTTCCTCACACAGTTCGCCGAGGCTGATGGCTTCGACTCCTTCGGTCTTCGCGTATCGCTCGGTGCCCGAGTAGACCACGAAAGATCGCGCGGGACGGAGATCTTCTCGAGCATGATGGAAGCCTCTTTGAAGTCGAGGTGCTAGACCTCGCTTGATTTCAATGGCCCACAGCTCGTTCTTCGGCATCTCGAGGAGGAGATCAATCTCGGCTCCGGCCGCGGTTCGATAGAAACTCGGGACGGTTCTCTCTGGTGCGCTGCGCAGGATATTCTCGATCACGAACCCTTCCCAGCTACCCCCGGCAACGGGATGTCCGAGAACCTCCTCCCGATCGTCCAGGCCGAGTAAAGTATGCACCAGGCCACTATCGCGAATGAAGACCTTGGGTGACTTGACAAGCCGCTTTCCCACGTTCCTGTGCATGGGAGTGAGGCGGCGAAGGAGAAGAAGGTCTACGAGTAGGTCCAGATATCGGCTTACGGTTTTTCCATCGACGCCGAGTCCGCGTGCAATCTCGGCGGTGTTCAGGAGTGTTCCTTGGGTATGGGCCAGCATGGTCCAGAAGCGTCGAAGGGTTTCTGAAGGGATGCGAGGACCGAGCTGTGGAATATCGCGCTCAAGATAAGTGCGGATGAAGTTGTGGCGCCAGGTGGCGCTTGATTCGTCATCCGTGCTCAGGAAACTGTCCGGGAAGCCCCCGCGGATCCAAAGGACATCTTGATGTTCATTCCCGACCTCGGCAATGTCGAGCGGACACAGTTCTGTGTAGGCAATTCTCCCTGCGAGGCTCTCGCCCGATTGCTTCAGGAGTTCGATGGAAGCAGAGCCGAGAAGAAGAAACCGGCCATTCCCTGGTCCCTTTCGCTTTCCACCATCAATCAGACCACGCAACGCCTGGAACAGCTCGGGCATGTGTTGGACTTCGTCGAGGATGACGAGCTTGTCTTCGTGAGACGAAAGGTAGTGCACCGCATCGCTGAGCTTCTCCCGATCCGCCACCGCCTCGAGGTCGAGATATACGCTGGGGTGAGACCGACTGATCATCTGGGCTAGTGTGGTTTTTCCGACCTGACGTGGCCCAAGGAGGGCCACCGCCGGAAACTGTCCGAGCCTCTGAGAGACGGTTTTGAGGAATCTTCTGACAATCATCCTAGCAATTATGGCACAAAATGCCTGTTTTGCAAGGTTAGCTCCCAGCGTCGAGGCGGAATCGGTCGGTCAGACACAGCTTCACTCTCACCTCGATCGTCGTGCCTTCGCCGACTTGGGACCGTCAATCCGTCCCTGGGGAGAGGATATTTCGGCCTGAAAGTCGTCCACTGCAATCTCAAGCGGCTTGCCGTATGAGTGACGGAATGGGCGGGATCACTCAGGGCAAATGGCGTGGGTAACCCGATGATCCCTCGGAGTCTGGTGGCTCTTGCTGGGCATTCGCTCGGCTCGGGAAAAATGCATGCACCGGGAAGGGCCGTGAACGCTATCATGGTAATGACGTACGGCCAGCGAATAATCCGGGCTAGAAAACTGGATGTCGACAAGAAATGAACCTGCACGAGCTCGCCGAACGGAGAAGCCTCGCCATTCATCGAGCGATCGCCGCCCGGCTAGATGCTAGAGACCGAGCCAGAAATTTTGGATCGCGCTCGAGCGAGGGTTCGGCAGTGGCTGACCTCCGGAGAGGTGGCTCGAAAATACGCCCAGAGCTGGCGGGATATCCTGGACCAACCCACGCGCCAGATCGAGGAAGCGATTGTTAGCCCCGACGAGAGTTCCCGTGCCTTGCGCCAGGTATCCCCATTCGCGGGGGCTGTTTCGCCGCGAGCAAGATGGAGAATCTGGCGAGAAGAGCGCAAGAAGGCAAGTCTATAGGAGCAACGCAGTGGCGTTATGACACGGGACCAACTCGAGCACATCATCCGAGCTTCGGGAACCATCGCCGACGATGACGAAATAATCGTGATCGGCAGCCAGGCGGTGCTCGGCCAGTTCCCCGACGCTCCTCCCGACCTGTTGGTCTCGAACGAAGCGGATGTGTTCCCGAAGAATCATCCAGATCGGTGGGACCTTATCGACGGTTCAATCGGCGAATCGAGACTCATGTAAAGCCTTATATCGACGGGCAAGCATGAACTTCAGCGCCGAGTCTTTCGTTGACGGCTCACATCTCTCCGAAGATCAGAGCTCCCAGAGGCCGAACTGGGTGCCCCCCAGGAAGTAGATGGCGAACTTTCCGCCGCCGGGAATCTCTGTGGCCCGCATCGCAAACACAGCACCGGCAGCCTCCGCGTCCTTCACCGCCGAGTCGATGTTGTCCGCCAGCGCGTAAGGTCGCACGACCGGCTGTTCGTGCTCGGCCATCGGAGCGCGTACACCGATCCTTCCGCCGCCCTTGAGCGCCGCCGTGCGCGCGTTGCCGAGCCCTGGGTCGGGCTCACCAAAGGTAACACCGTGCACCTTCGAAAGGGCGCTGCACGTGGCGTCCATATCCGAACTCACGACTTCGAGGTAGTGAACGAGCATGGCCTTTTCCTTCGTGGTCTCTTGTGCTTTGGCCCGTGCAGTGGGGGGCTGTGTGCTCGCGGCGATAGGCCGGCTGTAGGAACACAGGGCAAAGGCTGGCGCGAGCAGCGCAAACGAAGCAAGACAGGACTTCAGAATGGTCATCGTTTTCGATTCTTCTCACAGATCTGGATCAAGTTTTTGCACGTGTCGTCGACCGTAAGCGAGGTCACCGGGATGCCAGAAAGAGCCAGTGGCAACTTCACGGACTATACTCGCAGGGGCCTTGACATGCAAGCTGGAGACTGCATATTCTCTCGGGAGAACCTCCTGACCCCTCGCGCTTCACGGTAGGTGGAAGATCCGCAAGATGAACGCGTTGTGCTGTCTACTACACCCAGCTCATTTTGAGCTTGCGATCATTCTCTGCGCAATCGCGAAGATACAGGTTGATGAGTGTCTGATATGGAATGCCCGTTTTCTGAGCGATGCTCCTGAAGTAGGCGATCGTGTCTTTGTCCAGCCGAATCGTCACGGGTTGCTTGAGGTACTTGATATAGGGGTTCTTTTTCCCCTTCATCTTTGAAAAGTCGTATTCGTCTCTCATCGATTTGCCTCCCTGTAGGCTTCCTTCTCGGTCTTCACGGCCTTCCTGGCCGAGATGATCCTTACCGCAAGCTCAGCTTCGCGAAAGCAGTGACAGACGACAAGCACGCGCAGCTTCGTGCTGAATCCGAGCAGGATGTACCGGTCTTCGTTTTCCGAGTGGTCCGGGTCATGGTACTGCACAGCATTCTCGTCTTTGAACGCTGACTGCGCCTCCTCGAATGAAACGCCGTGTTTCCGAACGTTGGTTCGGTTTTTTCGCTCATTCCACTCGAATTCCAGTTGAGTCATATGTACAGTGTACATGCATATTTCGTTCGAGTCAACCCCGGACGGTGCTGGAAACCCTGAGCCAGCCCAACCCGTTAGATAACGGGCATGACACCGAGGTACTCGAGGGCTTCGACAACAGGGAGGGTCGCGAGGACGAGGTCAGGAGCTGTCAAAGTCGACCTCGATGCAGGTAAGTTCGAAGTCGTTTTGCAAGATCGTCCCCGTAACAAAGGGCAAAAAGCCTCAGCCGAATCTCGACTTCGGATAGTTCTGGATGGCGGCGACCGAGTCCATGGCGGGAAATCTCGATCATGGTCTTCGTTAGAGAACAAACCATGTCAAGGCGGCGCGATGGTCCCACCTTTCGCAGGAGTTCGATCTGGGCCTTCTCGGCATCCGGAGATGTGTCTGAGACTTTCAAAGTATGACCTCTTGAAGGGTTGCGGAGTTCGAGTCGAGTGGCGCCATGACTCCCCGATGAAATTCAAAACAAAAAGAATTGCCCCTCCTTGCACAAGATCTCGTCTGGCCGTTTGGAAGGACAGGAGGCCTCGCTTTCAACTAGAAACGGCCTCCGATCTTCATAGGCCAGAACTGGAGGTTCTTGATGATGTTCAGCACCGATTCGTCCCGCCCGACCCCAACTCACGGTTTCCCCTTCAAGCGTTGGCTCTCCTTGACTCTGGGAGTCTTGATGGCTCTTTGGATCGGGGTGCCAGCCATCGCGGACTCGACCATTCCAGTGGGAACGGATCCCGTTGCCGTAGCCGTCAACCCGATCACCAACAGAATCTATATCGCGAACCAGGACAGCGACAATGTGACGGTGATCGATGGAAGCGACAACTCCACCCAGACCGTTTCCGTAGGAGATTTTCCGACTTCCGTCGCGGTGAACTCGGTCACGAACAAGATCTACGTCGTTAACCGAGACAGCGACAACGTGACGGTGATCGATGGCAGCGACAACTCCACCCAAACCGTTGCTGTGGGAAATTCTCCGAGATCCGTGGCAGTGAACCCGGTCACCAACAAGATCTATATTCCCAATGGCTCAAGCGATAATGTGACGGTGATCGACGGAAACGACAATTCCACCCAGACTGTTTCCGCAGGAGATTCTCCGAGATCCGTAGCGGTGAACCCGGTCACAAACAGAGTCTACGTGACGAACACGTTCGACTTCACCATGACGGTGATCGACGGGAGTAACAATTCCGTCCTCGCCTCTCTTGTCGTAGGGGACGCCCCTTTGTCCGTTGCAGTGAATGTTGTGACGAACAGAATCTACGTCGCGAATCGAGAGCAATCTACGGTGTCCGTGATCAACGGGAGCGACAATTCCATCCAGACGGTGACAGGGCTTGATTCCCCCGTTTCTGTGACGGTGAATTCCGTCACGAACAAGATCTACGTCGCAAACCAGGGTGTCGATACCTGGACGGTGATCGACGGAAGCGACAACTCGAAACAGATTTTTGCTGCAGGCGGGACTCCCACCGCAGTGACGCTGAATCCGATGACCAATGAAATCTACATCACGAACCGAAATGACGCCAACGTGCTCGTCATTGATGGAAGTGACAACTCCACCCAGACCGTGGCCGTGGGAGATTCTCCTGTTGCTTTGGGGGTGAACCCGATCACGAACAAAATCTACGTCGCGAATCGAGATAGCGACAATGTGACCACGATCGACGGGGCCGACAACTCCACCCAGACTGTGGCCGTTGGCTTGGAGCCGAGGGCCTTTTCGGTGAACCCTGTCACGAACAAGATCTACGTGGTCAACAGGTCCGGCGCTTCGGTGACGGTGATCGACGGGACCGACAACTCGACCCAGACGGTGGCCGTCGGCATGGTTCCGATCGACCTTTCGGTGAACCCGGTCACGAACAAGATCTACGTCGCCAATGAGTCCAGCGATTCGGTGACGGTGATCCTTGGTGCCGACAACTCGACCCAGACGGTGGAGGTCGGCGAGTTTCCCCAAGCCCTTTCGGTGAACCCTGTCACGAACAAGATCTACGTCGCGAACAGGTTCAGCGATTCGGTGACGGTGATCTTTGGTGCCGACAACTCGACCCAGACGGTGGGCGTCGGCCTGGATCCGATCGCCGTTTCGGTGAACCCGGTCACGAACAAGATC
>JAJDCM010000139.1 GCA_029260825.1 Planctomycetota bacterium
CTACCGGAGATGCTCCGGCAGGAATGGTCCTGGTCACCGGAGGAGAGTTTCCGCTTGGGGTCACGGCTGTCGAGCTACGCACTTTCGTCGATGAAATGCTGGGAAAGAAGAGAAAGCCCAAGCCGTTGATGGAAAGAAGCATCGTTGGCAAGCGAAAGCAGAAGGTCAATCTTCCGTCCTTCTACATGGACGTTAACGAGGTCACGAACGCTCAGTACCGGCTCTTCGTGGACGCAACCGGATGGAGCGCCCCTTCCCACTGGGAAGATGGAAAGATTCCCGACGGTGAAGAAAGCCGACCGGTCACCAAGGTTAGCCTGAAAGACGCCCAGGCCTATGCCCGGTGGGCAGGAAAACGCATTCCAAGCGAAGCCGAATGGGAAAAAGCCGCTCGCGGCACCGACAATCGATGGTTCCCCTGGGGCAACGATTGGAACGACACGGGCTTTTGTAACAACGCACTGCAGAAACCGCCCCACGCAACCACTCCAGGACAGTTTCCTGATGGAGCGAGTCCGTTTCAGTGCAACGACATGGCTGGCAACGTCTGGGAGTGGACCACCACCTACATCGCTCCTTATGCAGGAAATGAAAACAACGCCTGCTTCAATCAAGCCAGGGGACATGTCATCCGCGGTGGCGGCTACTTGAACACGACTCACGAGCTCGCTGCATTTATTCGAAACGCAGCCGACCCTCAGAATGCATTTGAAGGTGTGGGGTTCCGGTGTGCGCGAAGCATCAAGACCGGAATTGATGTCTCTCACTACGCCCTGAACGAGGTCTCAACCCAGCTTCCTCCCGGTTCGGGGATTGACCCGGATGACGCGATCGGCATCGAGTACACCCAGCGTCAATCGAACACAAACTACATCGAAAGCGCCAGTAGCTTTGCCCTCGCCCCGATTGGCGAAGTCAATTACAGCAACCTGGACGGGCTTCAGCGAGAGGCCAAGACAAACAAAGAAGACGGTACGGTAGCACTCGCCATTCTCACGACCGATGTTGCCGTGGGCGAACCTGCTCTGGACGCCGGAAACTATGCAGTCCTCTACCAAAAGGGCGATCCAAAAGAAGCCAAAAAGGTAGCTCAGGCCAAAGAACGCGAGGATAAGAAAAAGGCAACTGCCAAAGAAAGGAGCAAGAAGAGGGCTCCGAAAAAAGGCAAGGGCAAAGAAAAAGAGGTCGTAGAAGAAGTCGCGGAAGAGGCTGAGGGCGAGAAGGAAAAGCCCAGCGGTCTGGCTCGACTTGTTGGATACGACCGGATCATCTTCGTCAATGAAGAAGGCACCATCGTCGCCGAGGTGAGAGACCCCAAGGTCGACACGGTTACCAGCGGAAGCCGTTCGATCGCGATCAAAAAGGATCTCCCTCCGGTAGGTAAAACCGTCGGACGACCCGGCGAATTGGTGCATGGAGTCCACGCCAACTTGATTCTCGATGCGAAGTTTGGCTCCAAATCCCTGGCAATCGGGCTCACGTTCAAGATGCCAGACCTCGATCTCAGCAACTGGAGCTACTAGGACGAAGAAGACGTTCCTGAATCTTCCAGGAGCAGAGGTCAGATTTGATTTGAAAGAGAGCCAAGCTCGGAAACGAGTTTGGCTCTTTTCTTACCTTCGCAGTTCGTGCCATGGCGGCCCCCGCCCCGACCGATCGTCATGATAGACAATGGGCCATATCAGTGGTGTGAGTCAGAAATCCAGACGGCGCCGAAATTGCCAGGCAACAAGGCACAGGCTCACCACCGCCTGAGTCCCCACGGAAAAGATGGATAGATACCAGACTTGCTCGAGTTCAAAATCCGGTCGTCCGGATAACCACAGCGCTGGCCCCACGAACGTTACCAGCCGAGTGGACGTGCTGAGCAAAGAGGGCCAGGTGTTTCCCATGCCCTGAAAAGTGGCAGAACAGGTAAAGGACAGACCGTTGGCAACGAAGTTCAGCGATACGATGCGCATGAACTCCGAAGCAACGCGAAGGACTTCAGCATCGCTGCTAAAAGGCGAGACAAGCAGATCCGGGCGAAGCTGACAGAAAACCGTGACCGAGAGCATGATGCCAACGTTCATCATGGCAATCGTTCGGAATGTTCCCCGAACACGGGAAGCGAGCTTTGCCCCGAAGTTCTGCCCGATGATTGCGGGTGCAGCAAAGGCCACGGCCATCGCGGGAAGAAACACCGCGGTCATCACCCGCGCACCCGCCCCAAACCCCGCCTGCGCCGAGGTGCCAAAGTCACTGATGACGCCGTAGATGACAGCCATATAGGTGAATAACAGCACAAATTCGCCTCCAGCCGGCAAACCGATACCAAGCAGTCGGCGAAGGATATCGAACCGGGGAAGCCATGCGCGAAAATCAAAGGCGACGTAGCGCTCAAGCCGATAGAAATAGAGGCCCATCATCACTATGCCCGCAAAAGCGGCAATCGCACTCCCAAGGGCAGCACCGGCAACTCCCAGCGGGCGACCCGTCCCCCAGCCGGCCACGAGGATCGGAGTAAGAATGATGTTCACAAGAACGGTGACCATCTGGACGATCATCCCCGGCTTCACGATCCCCGTCCCTTGTAACGCCGCATTCATGGCGACGATGGCAAACTGCATTGCCATGGCAGGGATGAACCAAAAAAGGTAACTGGATCCGGAAGCGATCGTCTCCTCATCCCCACAGACAGCTTCGAGATAGCGATCTCCAAGGCCAAAGATACCGGCAAAAAGAGTGGAGAGACCGAGAAACCCGGCAAGAGCCGCCGCCTGATTAAAGACCAGGTTTGCTTCTTTTTGATCCTCTCGACCGACCGCATGGGAAACGAGAGCGATGGTGCCAACACTCAGAGTCTGAGTCAGCCCCATGACCATGAACATGATGTTGCCACCGGCGCTCACCCCGGCGAGGGCCGCACCACCCAGCCGGGAGACGAAGTAGAGATCCACCATATAATAGGCAGTCTGAACCAGCATCCCGACCGCGATCGGGACCGCCATGGCGACGATATGCCCGGGGAGCGGCCCCTTGGTCAAATCTCTCATCCTGCTCAGAATCCTCGATTCCCTGGGGTCACACCACTAGCTTCCCGAATCACACAACTAGCTTCCCGAGGCAATTTGTTGCCGAAGCATCTGCACTGCCATCTTCACGTTGTTCGCGAGCTCCGAATCTTCGAACGTCAATCCCTCGAGTCTCTTGATCGCAAGCTCTACAATTCGCAAATCCTTTCGGGACACGGCATCCTCAGCCATCAGATACCAGAACGTCCCTGCCTCCGTGGACGCGGGCCTGGCACCTGTTGCAAAAAGCTTGTCATATCGAGCGATCGCGTCTTCGAGGCTCAAAGTTTTCGAGACATAGGAGCCAAAGATCTCGGCATAAGACGCCCGATCGATGTATTGCGTGAGCAGGGCCCGTCGGTCTTGGTCGAGCCCAGCAAAGTTTGCGAGGCGCTTTCGCCCCTCGTCAGGCGAGAAGTGACGGAGGTCAAGTCGCAACTCAAGAAGATCCGCCCCCGAGGAAAGATCCCCGTTCTTGAAACGCCTCTCGAGTACGGCAAGGTGGGCTTGCACCTCTTTCGCCTTCTCTAGAGTGGATTTGAATCCATCAACACTATTCTTTCCCGCGTGGGGAGCAAGTAGCCGTCCCTGTTCATCGAGAATCGCGATGTAGGGAAGGCTGTAACCTTTTTTTTCGAGAATCATTCCCTGAAGAGAATCCCCTTTAACTTTGGAAATGACATTGCAGTAAAGAGTCACGGATTTGCCGAACTCGGCAAATGGGTCCTGGAAGAGCACGCTCTTCTCGAGGGCCAAGCAGGGAGGTCACGGCTCGTAGCTGCGAGTGAAGTAAGCAAAGACGAGCTTGCCGTCTGCTTTTGCCCTGGATCGAGCCTCGTCATAATCCACTAGCCACGATGCCCTCTTCAGAAACTCGGAGCTCAGCTTTTTCTGCTGCCGGACGACAAGCTCCTCTTGATCCTCTTGATCCTGGGCAAAACCGGGTGCAGCGAAGGCTAGTCCGAGAATCCAGACCATTCCCCACGGGACAAGCCTGATCAACTTTTCCATGCTTCTCTCCTCTGATTCCAGTCGGGGGCATTCAGGCATCATTATAAGCACGCCTGGCGATAGATCCGGTGGTGGGTTCAAAGAGAATCTGCCCGATTTTCACGGAAGGCGTCATAACCCCCGATATTTGTGCTAGAATTTTAGCACACAATCGCCTGGACTCCGCAAGACACAACCCCAACAAGGCCACCAATGATGACTCGAAAACTTCTCTTTTCTGCCATGACTCTGGTCTTGCTGCAAGTGAGCTCGTTGTGCGCCAGCGAGCCTGATCTTTCAGGATCCTGGGCCGGAGGTTTTGGAGTTCTCGACGGATCAGCGCCTCGATGGAGCTACGTCCACCTGAAACTCACCCATGTTGGCAAGAAGCTCCGAGGACAAATCCGAGCTGACCATGCAGACAATGAGTTCACGGGTTCCCTCAGGGGAAGCAAGATCGAAGGCAGCTTTCGAAGCAGCCGACGACGCGTTCGTTTCAGCGGCCACTTGTCGGAGAATGGAACCACCGTCACGGGCGTGGCGAAATACGATCGTCATTCTGAACCGTTTCGATGGGATCGACTGCATATCGCCAGGGAAGCACCCGACTATGAGGGCTTCTACGATGGAGAAGATCATCGCCTGCTGATCCGCACTTCCTCCTATCCCGGCCAGCTCATTGCTGAGGACCTGACGTCAGGAGATATCCGACTCCTCGTGTGTCAGGACCACGGGCATTACACGGCGGGTCCGACGTTTCTTTCAACTCATCCAGTAACCGCCACTTTCAATTTCGAAGTCGGGCAAGACGGAAAGACATCCCTCCAGAGGGAGACGAAGGGGGAAAAAATCATTCTGAATCGGCGGGAGGTCTTTGTGAGCGAAGACTACAGTTATCGAGCCCCGGACGGCATCGAAATGAAGGGGACACTTTTCTTGCCGGCCTCCCAGGGAGCCGGTCCTAACCCGGCGATCGTGTGGGTACATGGTTCAGGAAAAGCAAAGCGTCGAGGATCCGGTAGTTGGCCCTATATTTTCGCCGAAGCCGGGTTCGCCTGCCTGGCTCTCGATAAGAGAGGGGTTGGCGAATCCGGGGGCACCTACGAAATGCCCGATGGCGGTCACGACAACCCGCCCCACATGGCACGCCGCGCCAAGGATGTTCGAGCCGCCGTTCAATCTCTGGCGAAGCGGGAAGAAATTGATGGAAAGAGCATTGGCCTCATGGGTGGTAGCCAGGCTGGATGGGTAATTCCTCAGGCGGCAAATGACAGCTCTGTTCGGTTCGCCATCCTCCTCTCCGCCGGAACGACTGCTTTCGTCTACGAGGGGCTCTACAGTGATTGGGCCAAAGAAATGGAATCCGGCCCGGACGCTCCGCCCATTGAAAAGCTCATCGAGCGGCTCCGGAAGAAGCGTCCAAAGGATCCCAAGAAACGCCCACTTGGCATTCGAGAACACCTGGTGGCGATGGCATGCCCAGGGATCTGGTTCTATGGATTGAAGGATCGAAGTAATCCGAGCCAGATCTGTATTGACCTCCTCGAGGAGATCAAGCGAGATGAAGAAAAGGACTTCACCGTGGTTTCCTTTCCAGGCGCCAATCACGGTCTCCTCGAATGCCGGTTCGGTGGTGCCGCAGAGACGGGGGCACTCGAACGGAAGGTCCAAGGGATTCCGGAGAGAATCTTTGCCTGGCTACGGGAAAGAGGCATCGGAGGAACCTAGCCCGAATTATTCACGAGTTTGGCGCGTCGCTGATCACACGACAAGCGAATGAAGGATAATTCTGTTGAAGGGACTCTAGTGGCCCCATATAATCAGGGTCCTCTGTGGAGAGATTGAGGGGATGAGTCGAGCAAGAACCAGAAGCTTCGCGAACGCATCTACATTTCACGGAAGATTCTTCGCAAGAAACGTTAATGAACGAGGCTCAGACACGAGCGCAAGACGAGACGACTCCATGAAAACAACACACGCCTGGTTACTGGAGATCGACGGCCCCCAGGAAAATGACAGGATCCATTTCACAACACACCATGAAGAGCTGAAGGTCGCCGACACCGGATATCGGCCATTACCGTTCATGCTCGAAGTTGGAAATGGAAGACGGGCGAGCAAGAAGCTCCCCGAAAATTTGACCTTGACGGTGAGGGCCGACGACGAAAAATCTGGAAAGGTTTTTCAGGAGCTCGGGAATCCCCTGGGGCGCTCCCTGATTCTTCGAAACATCGAAGTCGAGAACACTCAAGAATCCGATGGAGTCACGGCCGAATACCAAGTCACTGCCGTGACCCCGAAAGCTCATGGGGTCTGTTGTCAGCTTGAGCGCAAACCCGGGCCACCGGGTAACCCCACCCGATCCTACCGAATTGTTCGCAAAATGCGCCGCTCATTCAACGAGCTGCGCTCGATCTATGAGGAACGATTCAAACGTGAAAAAATAAAATCATGGCCGGTAACCCTCAACCTCAACCATACGACGGCCTGCAATCTCCGTTGTGTCATGTGCGAGCAAGCGTTCGGCATCGACCAGAAGATCATGGATCTTTCGACCTACCGTCGCATCCGAGACGAACTCTTTGATCGGATCAGCGAACTCGATCTCACTGTCATGGGCGACCCATTCTGTGTTCCAAAGGCATTCTTTGGCGAGATCCTTGATGACGTTGATCGGTACGATCTTCGCATGCTCATGACCACAAATGCGACGCTCTTTCCCCCCGACGAGCAGCTCGACAAGATCGTGCGTCTCGCCTCCAAAATAACGATTTCGTTTGACGGGGCAACAAAGGACACGTTCGAGCGAATTCGAGTCGGAGCAAAGTTTGACGAGACCGTCTCCAACATCGAGAGACTGAATCGAGCGAGGCTTCGGCTTCCGTTCTATCGACGCCCTTACCTTTCCTTCAACTACGTCGCCATGCGGAGCAATCTCGAAGAGGTTCCTCTTTTCGTTGAACTCGCGAAAAGCTGGGGCGGATCCGCCGTTAATGTTTGCCCGGTCTTGAGGATTCATCCCTCGTTAGATTCTGAGATCCTTGACGAAAACGATCCGGCCCTGAAAAAGATCTTCAGCGAGGCTCGAAGAAAAGCGGATCAGCTCGGCATCGCCTTGAACACCGCGAATCTGATCGTGGAGAAGAACAACGATTTCGTCATCAGCAGGAAATTGGGAAAAATCAAGAAGCAGCTGAGTTCGGTTCTTTCCCAGGGGGCAAACTACGTCTTCCAGTCCCGACTCCCGAAACTCGACACGGCGGAGCGCCGGTGCCCCTTCCTCTGGAACAAGGTGTACGTGGGATTTGAGGGCGACATCAACACCTGCTGCCATCCGAACTTTATTTCGGCGGGTGCGCTTCAGGATCGCAGTTTTCAGGAGGTCTGGAACGGAAAGCTTTACTCCCACCTCCGAAAGACCCTGAACACCGAAAAAGTTGCCGGCCCCTGCAAGGATTGTCACCTCTTGCGGATGTAGAAGGCTCGGCAAACAAAGACCCTATTTCTCGGTTTCTCCGATTTTTCGACGGAGAATGTCCCGCATTGCCTCCACCATCCACTCGGCTGTCTCGTCCAGGATCTCCTGGGCAATCCGGGTCTCTTGAATCTTCTTATCGTCGTTGAGCGTAAGAGCAAACAGGGAGTTCTTCTTGAGCTCGAACGCGGCCCGTTCCAGCTGGGCCTCGTACGTGTTCTCGGAAAAATACAACCTCGCTACCTCTCCCCCCGGATAGGTCTCTGATTGGTGCATGTTGATGTGCATGTGCCCATCGATCGAGCCCATGCAATCAAGCCGCAACACCTCATCCTGGTGAACGTAAAGGGATGCACCTGGCCCGGCTATTCCCGGGTAAGCATCGAGCCAGTAAACTTCAATCCCCACATGCTCTTGAAGAATACGACCCTGTACCTGGGTAACATTGGGAAAAACAGATCTCCGCTGGGGAAAGATCGCCGTGACAAGATCTTCACCCTCAGCGAGTCCTGGTCCCAGCACCTCGCCCACTTCCTGATTCGAAGTCCTTCCAGATTCCTTCATGATCAACACCTCCAGGCAAAAAGTAGGACGAAGCTTGGATCCTTGATACCGACAAGAAACGTTTAGATTCCCTTGTAGAGAAGATATGTCAAGGGCTTCGAAACCAGCCGCAGCATCGATCAGGATGACAACCCCGCCCAAAAAAAGTTACTCTTCTCATCCCCCTGAGCCGGGGCGGTAAACAGAGGCACCACGGAACCGATATAGAATGAAATTATTTTGCCACGCCAGGATCTACATCCTCCTGCTTCTCATCACGCTCTTCTCTTCGGGTTGCGCATTGCTCTCATCGAGCCCGGAGCCACCTCAGGTAGCCCTTCGAAACTCGTCCGGAGAAAAGCTAGCCGGGATATCTGTCAGTGAGGCTGAGAAGAAAATGGGGCAAGGGGTTCGACTCGGTTCGATTTCACCCGCAGCAAAGGGCGAGACCTATGTTTTTGTCCGCAAGGAGAACGCCGAGGGTCTTCCCAGGGAAGGAATCGTCGCCTGGCAAAACTATCGTGGGGCTTACCGGAAGGTTACCGTACAGATCAAAGACGTCCTACGATCTGCAACCGGGTCGCCGGGGGAAACGCTCGTCTTCGAACTCAAGGCAGGAGGCAGGGTCGATGCATACCTGGAAACGATCCACCGCTAACGACCCCGCAGACCGAAGTGTCGGTCTCAACCGTGGTTCGATCTGGTTGACACGGCGCCACCCACGGGCATCATGAAAATTGAGAATCGCCAATCATAACAAGTACAATCCGAGACCAAACTCGACCCACCATGAGCATTCCTCGTTTCGATCTCTACCTCTTCGACTATGACGGCACTCTTTGCGATACTCTATGCGCCATTCAGCATGCAGTGAAAAGAACCTTCGAAGAAGTCGGCCAGGACGTCACCGCGGGCCCGATCCTCAGCTCGATTAGCGCTGGAACGACATTGACTCAGACCCTGGCCAAGCTCAGCTCGGCACCTCTTCATGATGACGAGCTGAGAAGGCTTGCCGTTCGATACCGCAAAATCTATCACGCGGAATCCGAGAACCTGGTCACCCCTTATCCCGATGCGTTAAAGGTCCTGGAGACCCTCTCTCTGGATCACAACATCGCGGTCGTCAGCAACAAAGGTGAGGAAGCGCTCGTCCTCTCCCTCGCCGCCAAAGGATTCAGCGAGTTCGTCCCGGTCACCATCGGGTCAAAAGGCACCCGCCCCCGAAAACCCGACCCCGCCCTCTTTGATCATCACATCTCCCCCCACTTTCCCGGGGTGAGCCCGGAGGCGACCCTGATGGTCGGTGACACGGAAACAGATCTCGAGTTCGCGTCCAATGCCGGGCTTCATTCCTGCTGGACGAGCTACGGCTACGGCAATCCCGAAAAATGCGCCCAGGTGGGGTTCTCCTACCAAACCGATCAGCTTGGCGCATTACTCTAGGTGTGGTAGAATGACCTTCCCCCGTCCGGCAGCCAGCTTGCCGACCGTTCCTACAAGGAGGAAGAAGATTGAACAACTCTCTTCTGCCCACTCCGCGGTTCTCGATCGTTGCGCTCACCCTCGGTCTTTCCCTGCTGGCCTGTGGACCAAGAGACGTGTTTGCCCAGGTCGAGTTTTCTCCTTTTGATCTTTACCCGATCGCGGGCTCCTCGCCTTTTTGTGTCGTGGCCGAAGACCTTGACTCAGATGGGCACCTCGACATCCTCTCCACTCATTTTCTCGATGGTTGCCTTACCCTTCACCGAGGTACCGGATTGGGGGTATTTCAACCCGCCGAACTCTTGCACCAGTTCAGTGAGTCCGATGTCAATCCGGACTCGATCGTCACCGGCGACTATAACGAGGACGGAAAGATCGACTTTGCCCTCACAAGACGATCGGCAGCCGACATCATCGTTTTCGTTGGAGATGGAACCGGCGCCTTCATCCCCGGTTCTCCGGTACCCGTGGGCATCGAACCGAACCGGCTTGCCACGGGAGACCTGGATAACGACGGACATCTAGATCTGGTAACCGCACTTGGAGGGGGGGCTTCGATCGATGTCCTGTTCGGGGATGGCCTTCTTAACTTTCCGGTGACGCTCAACCTTCCAACGAGCTCAACTCCCTTCGATGTCATCGTCTTCAGCGCAAACAATGACTCCTTCCTGGATCTGGCTGTTGTGACATTCGCTGGCGACGAGCTGATCCTGTTCCTCGGGCAGGAGAATCGCACATTCTCATCTCCCGATATCTACCCCATCGGCGACAACGGCGCTTCTGTTCGAAGTGGAGATTGGAACGGAGATTTCATCTCCGATCTCGCCATCTCCCTCTACTACAACCCGATCATTCTCGTCGCCCTTGGCAACGGGGATGGAACTTTCAGCACCCCGACTCCCACCAGCGCGAGTACAAATACCTATAATCTCAACGTTGCTGACTTCAATCTTGATGGAAAACCGGACCTCATTTCCCCGAGCCAATCTTTCAATGGCGTCAACATTCTGCTCGGTCTTGGAGATGGAACATTCCTCGCTCTTGATCCGATTGAAATGGAAAGTGATGGGTTTGATTTGGCCGTCGGAGATTTCGATGAGGACTGCCTCACGGACTTTGCGGTTGCCGGGTATCGAAAGAGCAACATCTCCGTTCGCACCAATAGAACTCCAGGCCTCAACCGGGAACCTCGAACGGGCAACGTCAACAGCGGTGTGGGCGCGGTCACAAACGTCCTTCAGCTCAACGGCCAGACTGGAAGCGGAACGGAACGGATCGTCGAATACAACGCACTTGGCTCATTTCGCCTTTCGGTTGGAAGGCCACCCGCCGTGGAGCCTCCAGCGCGAGCTCCCTTCGTCATTTACCTGTGGACCCGGGAGCCAACCAGCCTGGACACCCGCGGGCTTCCTTTTGGACTGGGTTGCCTGGCCATGCCTGCCCCGATCGCAGGCGGCGGAGAGCCACAACCCAGAGTCATCTGGAACAACGCAATGAGGGGTCGCATCCTGGGCTTTCCAACCCGATCCTCGGCAGCCGCCCCGACCGACCTTATCGATCTCCCCGCCTTGCGGACCTTTGGCCGCTTCTATGCACAAGGGCTCATCTACGACCCGGGTTCCGGAGCCTCAGTCCCCGCGAGCGTGACGAATGGCATCGTGGGACGCCCCGTGATCATGCGCTAGCGTGGCTACCGAGGAAGGATGCTAGGCTCATACATTCCAAGGGCGATGCGGAACGCCATGCGGCGCGTCCCTTCACCTTGATCATGCACTCTTTGACACCTTCCATCTGGTGTTCATACCAAAGGTGTCAATCAAATGGAGTTCACTGAAATGGAGGGCAAAGAAAAAGACGAACCGCTTCGCAACGACGTTCGTCTCCTTGGCGAACTTCTCGGCCATGTGCTCCGAGAACAGGAAGGAGAGGCGTTGTTTCTCCGGGTGGAAAAGGCCCGCCGCCTGGCCCGGGAAATCCGGGAAGCCTCGGAAGGCCCTTCTTCCGATACAGGGGCCGCGAGCTCTTCGGGCGGAGAACCCTCGGAACTGTCGGGCGAACTCAACGCTCTCCTCTCCGGACTCCCCCCGGAAGAAGCCGACGCCCTCGTGCGAGCCTTCTCCGCTTATTTTTCCCTCGTCAACATGGCTGAACGAGTCCAACGAATCCGGCGGTGTCGAGACTATCTCACCTCAGAGACGCCCCAACCCGGCAGTCTTCGAGCCGCCCTCTCCTCGTGTCGAGATCGAGAAGTCTCCCTTTCTCAGCTCGCCGACCTCCTGAGTCAGCTCTCCGTGATGCCCGTCTTGACCGCCCATCCCACCGAGGCGACCCGTCGAACTCTCCTTCTGAAAGAACAGAGAGTCGCCCGGATTCTGGTGCGAAGGATGAATTCGAGCCTCGTCCCTCGTGAAGAAAAGGCCACCCGAAGGGAACTTCTTCGCGAGATCACCGCGGCCTGGCAAACCGAGGAACACCTCCACGACCGTCCCACGGTCGCCGACGAGGTCGAGCACGTCGTCTTTTATCTCACCGACGTGGTCTACGAGGTGGTGCCCGGCTTTTACAACTCTCTCGAAGAGGCGATCGACCAGACCTACGGAGACCAGACCCTGTCAATCCCTTCGGGACGTCTCCGCTTCGGCACCTGGGTCGGCGGAGACATGGACGGCAATCCCTCCGTAGGACCAGCAACGATGCGGTCCGCCCTGGAACGCCAGCGAGACCTCATCCTCAAGCGGTACCGCGGCGAGGTGCGGGATCTCTTTTCCCATCTCAGCCAATCGACAACGAGGGTCTCGGTGGCCCCGGATGTCCTCGAAAGAATGCAGACGTACGGGGAGCTTCTCCCTGAAGTCTACGGGGCGATCCCGCCTCGCTATGAAGAGATGCCCTATCGCCGTCTCCTGTGGCTCCTCGACGCTCGCCTGGAGTGCACCGAGCGCAACGCCCCGGGAGCCTACCTAGCACCCGAGGAGTTCGTTGACGATCTGGAGCGGATCCGATGCAGCCTGAAGGAAAACAAAAGCGAGCAAGGAGGAGCAGACCTCGTCAACGCTCTCTGTCACCGGGTCAAGACCTTCGGGTTTCACGTCGCCACCTTGGATGTCCGAGAGGACGCTCTCGTTCACCGGCGAGCCATGGGCGAACTCCTCAAGCGACCGGACTTTGAGAACCTCGATCAAACGGAGAGGGTCTCCCTTCTTTCAGCGGTGCTCGCCCGCAATCTCGACTCGACGGACACCGTCCCCGCGGCAACCCAGGGTGGCGAACTCAAGAAGACACTCGACGTACTCCAGACCATTCGCGATTGCCGACGACGCTTCGGGGATGCCGCGATCGGTCCTTTCCTCATCAGCATGGCCCGAGGGGTCGACGACGCCCTCGCTCTTCTGTGGCTGGGAAGAAGAGCCCGGGTCCTCGACAGGAAGGGGGCGGTCGCCCTCGACATCGCCCCTCTTTTTGAGACCGTCGAGGACCTTCGAAATGCCTCCTCCGTGATGAACGATCTCTATCGTCACCCCGCGTACCGAGAACACCTTCGAGCCCGGGGAGATCAACAAGTCGTCATGCTCGGCTATTCGGACAGCAATCGGGAATCGGGATTGCTCGCCTCTCGCTGGGCCCTTCAGCGAGCCCAGGAAGAACTTGTGCTCATCAGCGAAGAGAGCGGAATCCAGCTGACCCTCTTTCACGGCCGCGGGGGAACGATCAGCCGAGGAGGGAGCAAGCCGCGCAACGCAATCCTCGCCGAACCGCCCGGCGCGATCCGTGGGCGATTGCGCCTGACCGAGCAAGGCGAGATCATTCATGCAAAGTACGGCATCCATGAGCTCGCGTCTCGGACCCTCGAGCTCATGGCGGGAGCGGTCCTCGAAGCGAGCGCATCCCCCCCTCCTCCCGTCGCCGCAACCTGGCGAGAAATCTTGACAACCGCTTCCAAAGCAGCCCGCACCGCTTATCGACGGTTGATCTTCGAAGAACCGGATTTCTATTCCTACTTCCGCGGAGCCACCCCCATCGACGTCATCGAACGGCTGCTCATCGGATCCCGCCCGACGTCTCGAAGGAGCAAGTCCGGAATCGCAGACCTGAGGGCGATCCCCTGGGTCTTTGCCTGGACGCAGAGCCGTCTCATGCTACCCGGCTGGTATGGGCTCGGTCACGGACTCCGAGCCGCGCAAGACCGTTTCGGGACCGAAATACTCACGGAGATGGCGACGGGGTGGCCATTCTTTGAAAACCTCCTCAGCGATGCGGAGATGATCCTCGCCAAGGCCGACATGGAAGTCGCCCGGCGCTACTCCGACCTCGCTGGCTCCTCAGGAGAAAAGTTCTTCTCTCCTATGCGCGAGGAATTCGAAGCCACCCGAGAGATCCTGGCGCTCATCACGGGCCGCGCAACGCTCCTCGAAAACGAACCGGTTCTCGACCGTGCCATTCAGCTCCGCAATCCCTACGTCGATCCCATGAGTGTGGTGCAAATCGACCTGTTACGAAGGTGGCGGGACGGAGGGTGTAGCGACGACAAGCTGCTCAAGGTTCTCCTTTCCACGGTCAAGGGAATCGCCCGGGGACTGCAGAACACGGGTTGAGCGACGAAAACCGGCAGACGAGAGAGCCGAGGGAGGGCAACGGGGCGGGAAGGGGAAGCGACTCCCGCCAATGCGTTGAAGAGGTGACCCCTGCGGGATTTGAACCCGCGTTGTCGGATCGAAAATCCGATGTCCTGGACCTAGCTAGACGAAGGGGCCTCTTGAACTTCTTTAGGTCAGCAACTTACTTGGAAGAAAAACTACGAAATGGGGAGCGAAAGTCAACTGTTTCACTGCAATTGAATTCAGGCTCACCACTTCCGGTCGTTGGCAAAAGAAGAATAGGGGCAGAAGGATTCGAACCTTCGGCCTACCGCTTAAAAGGCGGTTGCTCTACCAGCTGAGCTATGCCCCCGAAAGATTAGAAATCGGCGATCAAGGCGATTCAACGGGGCCGAATTATAGGTTCGTAAAACTAGAATTCCAGCACTTCTGCGGTCTTCTTGCTCACGATCTCGTCGATCTGCCTCTCATAGGCCTTCGTTTTCGTCTGAACCTGATCCTTGAATTTTTCCGCGTCATCCTCGGTGATCGCCGAACTCTTTTGCATCGAGTCCGCCTTCTTGTTGGCGTCCCGTCGGATATTTCGAATCGTAATCCTGTTTTCCTCCGCCAATTCCTTGACCCGAGAAACGAGCTGCTTGCGACGCTCTTCGGAAAGCATGGGAATCGACAGACGAATGACCTTCCCGTCATTGTTGGGGGAAATCCCCAGTTCTGACTTCTGGATCGCCTTCTCGATGTCACCGATCGTCTGGGGGTCAAAGGGCTTGATCACGATGAGACGGGGTTCAGGGACCGAAATAGAGCCCACTCCGTTCATCGCCGTTGGAGACCCGTAGTAATCGACCTTGATCGACTCCACAAGGCCAGGATGAGCGCGCCCGGTACGCACCCCTCTCAACTCATCCGTCAAGTATTGAATGGCCTTCTCCATGCGCTCTTCCGTCTCCGCGAGCACATCCGCAACGTTGGTTTCATCTGCCAAGGCGCAAACTCCTCAGGATGGGGTCACCCCATCAACTACTCCGTGATTGTCGTGCCCACCGTGGCCCCTCGAATCACCCGCTCGATATTCCCCTTTTCAAACAAGTTGAACAGGATCACGGGAATTCGATTTTCCATACAGATCGCTACCGCTGTCAGGTCGAGAGCACGAAGCCTGTTTTCGATGAACGTTCCATAGGAAAGAACATCGTAACGACGGGCATTCGGATCTTTCTTGGGATCTCCGGTGTAGATTCCATCGACCTTGGTCGCCTTCAGCAACGCATCCACTTGCAGCTCGGCGGACCGAAGAGCCGCGCACGAGTCGGTGGTCACAAAAGGACTTCCCGTTCCCGTGGCCAGGATGACGATTTGCCCCTTGGTCAGGAGCTGGACGCATCTTCGGCCCGACCACCGCTCCAGCACTCCGTCCATGGGAATCGAGGACATGACCGTGACCTTGCCACCATGAGACTCGATGGCATCCCGCAGGGCAAGGGCATTCATCGCTGTCGCCAGCATTCCCATGTAGTCGGCCGTCGACCGCTCGATCATGGTCGAGGCCATGGCGGCCCCCCGGAGAAGGTTCCCCCCTCCGACAACGACCGCCAGTTCGACCCCAAGACTGGCAACCCCGGCGATCTCTTGCGCGATACTGGAGAGCATCTCGGCATTAATGCCAAACTCCCCCTGGCGCGAGAGTGCCTCGCCGCTGAGCTTCAAGATCACCCGGTTGTACTTGAGTTGCTCACCCATAGCGCCTCGTTTCCGGAGAGGCGGCGCCGCCTAACCCTCGCCCAGCTCGAAGCGGGCAAAGCGCTTGACGACGATGTTCTCCCCCAGTTTGGAAATCATCGACTTGACCACATGATCCACCGTCTGGGTGTTGTCCTTGATGAAGGACTGCTCAAGAAGACAAATCTCGGAGTACATCTTGTCGATTTTTCCATCGACAATCTTTGCGACAACGTTATCGGGCTTGCCTTGGCTTTTGACTTCTTCCTCGAAGATCGCTCGTTCTTTTGCGATCAGATCAGCGCTAACCTCTTCCCTCGAAAGAAAAAGCGGCTTCATCGCCGCTGCCTGCATGGCAACGTCGCGGATCATTTCCTGGAAGTCCTCGCTTCGCGCCACGAAGTCGGTCTCGCACTGCACCTCAACCAATACACCGATTCGCTGGTTGGTATGAACGTAGGAGCCAATACAGCCCTGTTCGGTGCTTCGAGCGCTCTTGGTTTCGGCCCTCTTCAGACCTTTCTTACGCAGATATTCGACGGCGCTATCAACATTGCCTTCAGAAGCCGCCAGGGCTTCCTTACATTCCATGATGCCAACGCCGGTCATGCTTCGCAGCTCTTTGACTTGTGCCGCTGAAATCCCACTCATGAGACTTTCTCCGTTTGAAGAGGACTTTGGGGCTGAGAGGCGTCGAAAACCGAAGCTAGGGAACGCCCCCGAACCTTTTGTTGTAGGACGTCTCGCCCCCGGACGTGATTCGCCCATAACGACAAGACGGCTCGACCCATTGGGAGGTGGCCGAGCCGCTTAATTTCTTTTACGTTGCTGGCTTTTCTTCCCCACCAGCCCCTGCTGCAGGATCTGGTTTTGCGGGAGGCGGTGTAGTAGGCGCCGCATCCGCAACCACAGCCGCGGCCGGCTCAGCCGGTTGCCCGACCGTCGAGCGCGGTCGCACCACGACAGTTCGCTTGCGATCGCCGCCACCACCTTGATCTCGATCGCCCTTGGATGTGGCAGCACCACGCTCCTTGGCAATGACCGTGCCTTCCATGACGGAATCGGCCAACGAATTCGAGAGGATCTGGATGGATCGCATCGCGTCATCGTTCCCCGGAATCGGGATGTCGACGAGATCGGGATTGCTATCCGTGTCGATGATGCAAATCGCGGGAATGCCGAGCTTATGTGCTTCAGCCAGCGCGTTCTTTTCACGTCGAGGATCGACGATGACCAGAGCACCCGGATGCTGACGCATGTCGCGGATTCCACCGAGGTTACGGTAGAGCTTCTTCATCTCACGACGATGAGCGGAGACTTCCTTCTTCTTCATTCGCTCGAGCTCACCGTCCGTCTCGAGTTTCTCGAGCTCGACCAGACGCTTGAGGCGATTGCGAATCACTTCAAAGTTGGTCAGACATCCGCCCAACCAACGATCGGTCACGTAAGGCATGTTCGTGCGTTTGGCCTGGGCCAGAATCACGTTTTGAGCCTGCCGTTTTGTGCCAACCCAAAGAACCTTTTCGCCGTCGGCGCAAACCCGTCGGAGGAAGTTCTTTGCCCGCAGCAGACCACGAATTGTTTCACGCAAATCAATGATGTGAATCGTGTTCCGCTTACCATAAATGAAGCGCTCCATCTTCGGATTCCATCGACTGCATCGATGACCGAAATGGACGCCTGACTCTAAGAGTTCCTGGACCGCAATAGCCACGAAGGACGAGCCTCCTCAAGATCGATAAATGGACCAGCTGGAAAATTGAACTGGAGACTATATCAAATCGTCTTGGGGAGTCAACAAAGCCAGAACGAGGCGGCCAAAGGAAAACGAAATCCTCAAAAAACGGCTCTAAAGCCATCAGAGTTAGAACCTTACTCCCAAACGCAAAATTCACAAATCCGAGAAAAGCCGCATGTCAGTTTTTCATTCCTCTCCGGGAGGGCGGGTTCTGCCCCTCTTCCAGCCGTCTCACCCCGGCAATGTTCCCCCGCACCGGAGCGAGAAGCTTTCGGTCCGAACCCAGGAAAAGTAGGCTTTCCCCCTTCGAATCACTAGGCCCCTTTGAGAGTGTTCTCCCGTGGCTCTACGCGTTCTTCTCTCAGCCGGAGAGGTCTCCGGCGAAAACTACGCAGCCGATCTCATTCGAGCTCTGAAAGACCTCGACCCGACGGTTGAGATCGCCGGGTACGGCGGATCACGCATGGAACAGGCCGGAATGAAGCTCGAGGTTAACTTGCTCGAGCACTCGGTCATGGGGATCGTACGGGTCCTGAAAAAGGCCCCCACTTTTCTTCGCATCCTGGCGGATATTCGCACTCACCTGGACGAATGGCAGCCCGATGTGGTCGTTCCGATCGACTATCCAGGTCTTCATTTCGTTCTTTCCAAGTATGCCCGGAAGAGGAACATCCCGGTGGTCTTCTACGTCAGTCCACAGCTCTGGGCCTGGGCGGGATGGAGGATCTACAAGGTTCGCCGACGGGTCAGCAGGATGCTGGTCATCCTTCCGTTCGAAGAGGAGTTTTATGCCCGGCGAGGTGTTGAAGTCACGTTCGTTGGGCACCCGCTCTTTGACTACCTGAGGGGCCTCCAGCTTGATGAAACCCTGATCCCCCGACTCAGAGGAAACAGGAAGGGCCCCCTCATCGCCCTTCTCCCAGGTAGCAGGCGACAGGAAATCTCAAACAATCTCCCGACCCTGCTTCTGGCCGCTAAAAAGCTTGCCACCCGATTCGAAGGCTCGACCTTTGTCATTGCCAATCCGGGCCAGAATCCAGATCACGTCCAGCTCCTGAAACACCTGCTTGAAGAGTCCGGTGTTCCGGGCGTACAGCTTCATCTTGGAAGCCCTTACGAGATCATGTCCGAAGCCGACGTCGCCCTTGTTACCTCCGGGACGGCAACGATCGAACTCACGTTTTTCGAAACACCCATGGTTGTCATCTACCGGACGACCTGGCTCAACGCTAGGCTCGGCAAGATGCTGACCAAGACCAACCACATTGCCCTTGTCAATATTCTCGCCGGAAAGGAAGTCGTTCCCGAGCACCTCACCTCGAGGGAATGCTCCAACGAAATCGCCGACGAAGCTGCCGCCATTCTTGGCGATTCAAGCATCAGGGAAGCCATGGTGGGTGAACTTCAGCGAGTGAGGGCTTCCATGGGTGGTCAAGGAGCGAGCCTGCGAGCGGCCGAGGTCATCCTGCGAGCAGCCCGAGGCGAAACTCAGGACGTCATTTCAGCGAGGTAAGCCTGGATCTGCTGCATGATCTCAAACGAGGCCTCAAGGGCTCGCATGCCATGTTCTCCGGGAACCACCGGTGCACGCTTCTCATGGACGCATTGAAGGAAGGACCGAAGCTCGTTCTTCAGCGGTTCCTCTCGATCCATCACGACCTCTTCACAAGCAAGCAGCCCGGAGAAATCGGGAGGCGGACTCGACCCACCCGATGGCTTGGCCGCCGCCGCCATCATCAAGCTCTTGAGATCGATTCCCGGGGTCTTTCGATAGACCGACGCCTTCTTCGCCCCGTAGTCAAGAGAGATGTAAGAGTCCTTGGAGAAGATGCGAATGGTCCTCTGGGTCTTCATGGAAACCCGACTCGCCGTGAGATTCGCCACGCATCCGTTTTCAAATACAATCCGGGCAGAGGCGATATCTTCAAGGTCTCCGAGCACATTCACTCCCATCGCATCGATGGATTTCACCGGGGAATTGACAAGATGAAGGATGATGTCCAGGTCATGAATCATCAGATCCATGACCACTCCGATGTCAATGGATCGAAAGCGAAACGGACTGATTCGATGAGACTCGATAAAGGCCGGCTTGACCCCGAGCCGATCGATCGCCAGAAGCGCAGGATTGAAGCGCTCCACATGGCCCACCTGGAGGTTCACCCCTGCCTCACGCCCGAGGTGGATCAACTGCTTTGCCTCTTCGATCGTATGCGTGATCGGCTTTTCCACCAGCACGTGAACGCCACGCTTCAGGAAGTAGGAGGAAACCTCAAAGTGATTGACAGTCGGGACGGAGACGCTCACCGCCTGAATGTCATCCGGGAGTTTCTTGTAGTCGGTAAATCCTGGGACTCCATATTCCCTGGCAAATCCCTGGACTGTCTCCTCGTTCAGATCGGAAATGGCCACGAGTTCGGCTTCCGGAAGCTCGTTGTAGAGCCGAACATGCTGCTTTCCCAGGTGACCTGTTCCGATCACCGCCACTTTGAGAGGAGAAACCGAAGAGTCATTCATTGCGAAGCGCTTCCCGAGCTCGACCCCGACTTCCTCGCTCCTTCTCCCGAAGGAACGTGATCAGACGACGCACTTCCGACGTCAAAGGGCCGCCGGATTCGACCTCTTCGATGGCCTTATGCTGGGTCAGGTCTTTCTTGAAGATCACCTTGAAGGCTTTCTTCAAGGCAGTGATTTGTTCGTCAGAATAGCCGTGACGCTCAAGGCCCACACGATTCAGACCTCGCACCTCGGAGGGATGGCCCTCGACAATCGTAAAGGGAGGAACATCGTGAACGATCCGGGAAAGTCCTCCCACGTAACAGAGGTACCCGACTGTTGTGAAGTGATTGCATGCGGCGGCACCGTTCATCACCGCGTAGCTCTCAACCCGGACATGCCCCGCCAGAAGAACGTTGTTTCCGAGGATGGTGTGATCCCCCACGATGCAATCGTGAGCGATGTGGGAGCAGGCCATGAAGAGATTTTCATCTCCAACCACGGTTCGACCTCCCCCCCGAACGGTCCCCGTATTGATGGTCACGAACTCGCGAATCCGGTTGCCATCGCCAACGATGAGGGCCGTTTCTTCCCCCTTGTGGCGAAGATCCTGGGGAACTGACCCCAGGACCGCATTGGCGTGGATCCAGTTGTTGTTTCCGATTCGAGTCTTACCCTCGATCGTCACGTTGTTACGGATCACCGTTCCCAGTCCGAGCTTTACGTTCGGTCCGATGAATGAGTAGGGCCCAACCTCGACGTCGTCGGCGAGTTCGGCGGAAGGTGAAATGACAGCGGTGGGATGAATCTTCATGGCATATCAAATGGTTGATCGGAAAGAAGAGATCTAGGCATCAGCTAGCATGAACTTCATGATGGCCTCGGTAACCACATCTCCGTTTACGATGACCTTGGTTTTGACCTTGCCCGCTCGGGCCTTGACTTTGAGGGCCTCGGCTTCGAGGCGCAACTGATCTCCGGGAACAACCGCCTTCCGAAGTTTGACCCGGTCGATGGAAAGGAGTACGGCAAGCTTACCGGTATTCTCGAGTTTTCGCAGAAGAAGTACGCCTGCGAGCTGAGCCATCGCTTCGATCTGCAAAACACCGGGCATGATCGGCTGATCCGGCCAATGCCCCTGAAAAAAGGGTTCGTTGATGGATACGTTCTTGATTCCCACCGCCCGACGATAGCCCTCGATCTCGATCACCCGATCGATCAGGAGGAAAGGATAGCGATGAGGGAGAATTCGCATGATTTCCCGGATGTCGAGCCCGGTATCCCGCTGGATCAGGCCCCGATTCTCCTGCTCTTGCATGAGCTTGTGAATTTGCTTGGCAAGCCGAGCATTCAGACGATGACCGGTCCGAGACGCTACAACTCGAGCATTCAAGTCGACCCGCAACAGGTAGAGATCTCCTATGAGATCGAGAATCTTGTGCCGGACGAACTCGTTCTGGAACCGGAGTTCGTTTTCGATGACACCTTCTTCCCCCACCACGAGAGTGTTCGAGTAGGTTGCCCCCTTCCCCAGTCCCGCTTTCAAAATCGCTTTGGATTCCGACTCGAGACAAAACGTGCGCGCGGGAGCAATTTCGTCGATGAACGAGTCGGTACTGGGTTTGAAGGAATGATGCTGGACCGGAAGCAGCGGGGATCCATAGTCCAAGGTGTACTCGATCTCAAGACCACTGCGGCCATTCGAAGGAGGCATGGCAACCAAAGTGCCTCCATTATCATCCGAGAGACAAATCGATTCTGCGAGGGTGAAGCTGCGGCGCGGACTCTTTTGCTCCACAAGTCCCGCTTCGAGAATCGCGTCAACGAAAACCTTCGAGCTTCCGTCGCAACCCGGAACTTCCGGACCGTTCATCTCCACCCGGACATTGTCGATCTCAAGACCCGAGAGAGCCGCGAGCAAATGCTCGACTGTGTTCACCTCGACCGCATCGACGGAAAGAGCCGTCTGCCGGGGCTGGTTTGCCACATGATAAACGCTCACCGGCACTCGTGGAGATTCCGGCAAGTCGATCCGGACAAAATCGAGCCCGGTATCCGGTTCCGCCGGACGGATGGTCATCTGGACTTCTTTTCCAGTGTGAAGACCAACCCCGCTCAGCTCCACCGGGACCTTAATCGTTTTTTGAGGCTTCTTCGGTATCATCTGCGCGCATCATTCCATGGGATCACTGATTCAGCCGTTCGATCACATCCGACGTGATATCGAGGGAAACATCATGATAAAGGACACGGCGAAACCTTAATTTGAACACCACCTCTTGCTCATCCGCTTCGCTTCCGGTGATGTCGCCTCCACCAATTCGATGGATGGCCAGATATCCCCGTTCCTTTCCCATGAGCTCGATTTCTCTCTGAATTGCATCGACAATGTCTCGATACGCCTGGACGACCTTCCGGTTCCAGGCCTTCTCCAGCTGTTCCGCCTCGGCTCGGAGCCGAAACCGCTCGGTGGAGAGCTCAATGACCTTCGCCGCATACTGAGGACTGTTCTGATTCAGAAACTGAAGCTCTTCCTCGCGCTCTCGGAGATCTTCCTCCTTCTTGCGGATGATGTCGAGCTTGGCGTCCATTTCTTTGCGCATGCCGGACTTGATCGCTTCGGTCTGCTTGTACTCGTCCACAACCCGCTCAAAGTCCACAAACCCGACGAGCCCCTGGGAAACAGCCTCCGAAGTGGTCGACAGGGCTCCCATCAAGAAAACACCAAGGACCATGGCAAGTAGACAAAAAAGGCCCCATTCTCGACGGGGTTTGCAATCGAACATGGCTCTCACCTCCTCAGGAAAAACTCACCTGATTCCCACACGGGGCTCTAACTCGCTGCGACAGCTTACCACCGGGAACAGTTTTTTTGCGGTTTCAATCCACTCCCCCACGGAGGAGGTAATGATCCCCCACCCGGAATCGGTCTTTCAGGGGCAATGGACGGAAGAAGGGAGACATCCAGGATCAGAAACCAAGACGACCAAGAGTAAAGGTCACGACCTGACGGTCATCCGTATCTTCCTTGCGAATGGGGAAGCCGAAGTAGATGGTAAAGGGAGTCGGCCCGAGGAAAGGGATGAAGAATTGAAACCCACCGCCGATCGCCACCCGGTATTCGTCCAGATCGAGGTCGTTGATGTTTTCCGAAACGAGGCCACCGTCAACAAAAAGAGCGCCCCGGAACAATCGCTCATAGAGGGGAAAAGTGTATTCCGCGCCGTTTAGCAACATGGCCTCCCCCCCGGTCGGTTCATCAAATTCCTGGGGACCCACGCTTCGAAACTCAAACCCACGAAGAGAGGAGATCCCGCCCGCAAAGAACCGCTCGTAAACCGGGACGTGGGGTGTCCCGTCATTGGCCTCTGACCAGCCAAACGATGATCGAAGGGCTAACACATGCCTCCGCTCATCCAGGGTCTCGTAGATGGGAAAGTAAGTCTTTCCCTCCACGACTGCTCGGGTCATGCCGATGTCCCCCCCGAGCAGATTCCCGGTTCGCTCACCGGTGAGAGTCAAGGAAAAGCCCTCGGTCGTGGTAACCGGATGGTCAAGATCCTCCCAGCGTAGAGTCCCTCGAAGCCCGATGACCCGGGCCTTTCCTTCGTCTTCGAGGACATTGTCAGGGACCCGCTGCTCGAGTTCACCCGGCTCGACCCGCCCGTCCGCATCCGCATCGAAGAAGCCGACATCCACATCGTGAAGATCAACCAGCTCGTTGCGGAACGCAAGCTCGGCCCCCACCTTGTTATCGAACTGCTCGAAGGTTCGGCCGAAGGTGAACTCCACACCGGTTCGCTCCACATCATAGCGCCGAAAGACTCGATTCCGGCGATAGAGATCGGCGCCGAAGTTATTCAAGGTGCCAAAAACTGAAGGTTCTCGAAAACCGAGTCGAAATCGACTCACCTGAGTTCCCGGACTTAAATCAAGAAAGAGGGACTGCCCCCCTCCCACGAATGCTTTTCCCTCAAAAACATCAGAGAGACGCTCTGGCCAGTCGGCAATGTCGAAGTTTTTCTTCGTGATGGAGACTTGCCCGATGAAACCGCTATCCGATCCGATTCCAGCAGCAAAACGCAACTCTCCGGTTCTCCCCTCGCGAACCCGGACGGAGACGTCCTGAATGTCGGTCGCGTCTCCCAGCTGGGTTTCTATTTCCACCCCAGCTTGATAGTCAAAGTAACCGGAGGATTGCATCCGATTCTCACTGCGTCTCAACTCTCCGTAGGAAAAGAGATCTCCCGGACTGAGGGTAAACGTACGGCGGATGACTTTGTCCTGGGTGAGAATGTTGCCACTCATCAGGAGCTTGCCCATTCGATATCGACGTCCCTCCGTGATCTGATACAGAAGGTCGATTTCGTGTTTTCCCACATCGTAGGAGGGGACAGGATTGATGCGCGCTTCAATGTAGGCCAGGTTTTCATACTTCCGACGAATGGCCAGAACATCGCGACGCAAGTCTTCAAATAGATAGGCCATCCCCGACTTCAACCGGGTCAAGTCTTCAAGCTCCTGCCTCGAGAAAATGGCCTCCTCATCCGGAACGGGATCTCCGTCTTCGGAAAGGTGCATGAAGCCAACGCTTCTCACGTGATAGGAAACCCCCTCTTGAACCCGAAGGACAACGATGACTTCGGACTTATCATGAGAGAACATCAAGTCTTCGAGATGAACTCGAGCATCGAGATAGGAGAGGTGACGGTAGAGAACCCGGATGGCGACGATGTCTTGCTCGAGGGTCTTCATGACGAAGCTCCCCTTTTTGAAGAGCCCGGACTCCTGAGATTCCATCGCATCGATGATGTCATCGGTTTCGATGCCGACATTGCCAACGACCCGAAGCTCTTCAACCTTGACATGTGGCCCCTCAACCACATGAAAGACAGCCTCCCAGTCTTCAGGGCCAGCCTTCTCGAGCGTGTAGTCGACCTCGGCGAAGTAGTTCCCTTTACTCTTATAGAAGTCGATCGCATCCTTGCTGATCAGCTCAAGAGTAAACTCGGAAAGGAATGTCCCCTCGGACAAGTTGAGTTGACTGACAAGTTCCTTCTTGTAGGTGGAGGAAACCCCCTTGAACCGAACTCGACGCACGAAAGGGTTTTCCTGAACAACGATCCGTACCCGAATCCCATCCTCGAGAGAAGTCACGTCACGCCTGACGTTCCAGAACCCGAGTTTGTAGAGGCTCCGCACATCCTCGCCCCAGACTTGCTCGGAGAACGGCCGTCCCATTTTGGTCTTCATGTTGACCAGGACGACTTCGGTCGGGATCTTCTGATTCCCCTCGATCTCGATGGACCGAACCGTTTTGCCTTCGGGATCAAGAGAGACCTGGGCGTGGACGGGAGTCAAAAGCAAGAGCACAAGAAGAAGAGAGATCGGGAAGTGCAAAAGCACGAATCGTGGTCGACCCACACACCCGCACCGCCCCGGATTCGAGGGGTCGCCAATCATGGCTTTTTGCAGGCGGACGCGGCTTTTTCGACGCAGCACTCGGTCATCTTCCTCAGGACGGGGACTCGTACGCCAGGTTCTCAAAGCGAAGGTACCTGTTCAAGAAGGCAAGCTTCACCGTGCCCGTGGGGCCGTTTCTCTGCTTGGCCACAATCACTTCACACTGCCCCTCGTTCGTCGCGGTTTGCTCGTAGTATTCCTCTCGATAGAGAAACAACACGAGATCCGCGTCCTGCTCGATCGCCCCTGACTCACGAAGATCCGACATCCGTGGACGGTGATCCTCCCGATTATCGACGGCGCGACTCAGCTGGGAGATCGCGATCACCGGGACCTCAAGTTCCCGAGCAAGAGCCTTCATCGAACGGGAAATGGTGGAAATCTCCTGTTGCCGACTTTCGGTCCCTCCGGCGTCCATGAGCTGAAGGTAGTCGACCATCACGATGTCGATCATGCCCTTCGCTTTCAATCGCCGGGCCTTGGCTTTCAACGCCAAAGGATTCAGAGCCGGCGTGTCATCGATATAAATCGGGGCCTCCGCGAGCTCGCTCGCTCGGAAGGGAAGCTCCCGCCACTCCTCCTGGGAGAGATCACCTTTTCGCAACTTCTGGGCATCGACTCGCCCATGAGAACACAAAAGACTGGCCGCGATCTGTTCCCGAGCCATTTCCATCGAGTAAACCACAACACCCTTGCGAGAGTGGAGAGCAATGTTGCGCAGACAGTTCAAGCTGAACGTTGTCTTTCCCATGCTAGGACGGCCGGCGATGACAATGAACTGACCGGGCTGAAAACCGCAGGTAATTCGATCAAGGTCAAAAAACCCGGTAGAAAGTCCCGGCACCTCTCCCGAGCCTCGAAGCTTCTCAAAAGCCTGCAAGGTCGACGAAAGGACCTCATTGATATGGAAGGAAGTTCCCTCTCCACCCTCGGCCACCTCAAAGATTCTCCTCTCAGCTTCATCGAGGAGATCAGAAATGGGAGTTGCGCCGGATTGCGCCTCGGAAACAATGAGGTTGGCGGTTTGGATCAACCTCCGGAGAACCGACTTCTCTCTGACAATGCGGGCATATTCGAGCGCATTCGTGGGAATGGGAACAACTTCGGCTAGCCTGACAAGTCCGTCTGGCCCACCAACTCTCTCCAGGGACTCCATTTCCGTGAGCCTGGCCTTGAGAGTGATGAAGTCGATGGGCTGGTTCTTGTCATAGAGCCCCACCATCGCCTCAAAAACCAGACGATACCCCGACCGGTAGAACGCCTCTGGTTTGAGAGTCTGAACAAGATCCCCCATGATCTCGTTGTCGAGGAGTACGCAGCCAAGAACCGCCATCTCCGCCTCAATGTCGTGAGGAGGAGTTAAAGTTGATTTGACCGCGACTTCACCTGTAGGTAACGCCATCCTTCCGCCCCCGAAACCGTCCTATTTATTCAACAAGGCGATCCCGACACGGGAATTCGCGAAGTGTACGCGAGTGAAAGAAATGACCGAGGAAACCGCCCGCCCCATTGTACCTTGGCCGGGCACAGATGGGAGATGCCGAGGTGAGATAAGTCAGGCTCACCGTCACAACTGGTTTCCCTCAACGATCCAGGAAGAATCGGGAAAGAGAAAGGTGTGGATTCTTTTCTTGGTGTCCCACGGCGGGACATGATTCCTTGCCCGGGTTCGGCTCACGTCATCGAACTTTGTGGTGGCATGCGTCCGCCGGCCTCTACTACTGGACGGCAATCGATACATGACTCGATCGTGATGACCGACCCCGGGATGGATGGAGACCGAGCAAACAGCTCTGCTCAGTCGTCGTCCTCTTCGGATCCCTTTTCGGCAACCACCCAGACCTTGGCTTCGAGGGTGACATCCGGGTGCAGTCCGATGTTGAATGTGGCGACACCCGTTTCCTTCAAAGGCTTATCCAGCTGAAACATCCGCTCCTCCAGGTCAAAGCCTTCGGCGCTATAAGCGGCTTTGATGTCCTTGGCGGTGACGGATCCGTAAAGGTGCCCTTCTTCGTTCGCTCGAACCTCGATGGTGCAGGAGATCTTCTCCAGCTTGGCACTCAACTCTTTTAGCTCGGCGACCTCTTCGACCTCACGGGCGACGATCCGCTTCTTTTCCTGGGCGATCAACCGGACGTTTCCCGGAGTGACCTCGACGGCCAAGCCCTGGGGCAAGAGATAATTGCGACCGTAGCCCTTCCGCACATCGACAACTTCACCCTGTCGTCCAAGCTTGTCGATCGATTCTCTCAGCAATAGCTTCATTCGTTCCTCACTCCTGCCTCAACCTGAACGCCGATCATCAACATCAATCGGGTATTGGGGATTACTGGCCCACGTAGGGAATAAGACCCATGAACCGGGCGCGCTTGGCCGCTAGCTTCAATAGCCTCTGATGACGGGCACAGTTTCCCGAACGCTTTCTCGAATAGAGTTTTCCCTGCCCCGTGCATAGCTTCTGCAGGGTTGGCACGTCCTTGAAGTCGATGGGAAGGGCACCGCCCTTTTTCTTGTCCCGACAGAATCGGCACCGGCCTTCGTCAGAAAAACTCTTGTAACGTGATCTAGCCATTATTGTTCCTCAGCTCCTCACTTCCCGACGGTTTTGACTAACTCGTCGGTGCTTCCTTCTCCGTTTCCCCGACCGGGGTATCGTCCACCTTTGCCGAAGCCTCTGCTGGCTCCTCTGCTTTTGCAGGGGCCTCTGCAGGCTCTTCGGCCTTGGCCGGGGCAGCTTCAGTAGCAGCATCGCCAGCGGCGTTGTCTGTTGATTCCGCGGCCTCACCCTCCTTGGGAGCCGCTTTCGCTTCACCGTCTGCAGCTTTTGCTTCACCGTCTGCAGCCTTCGCGCCTTCGGCTGCTCCTTCTTCGGCTTCCTCTTCGACGGGAATCTCAGGAAATTCCTCGAGCCGTAGGAACATATGACGGATGACTTTCTCGGAGAGTCCGAGGTCATGGCGAAGCTCGGTTAGCTTCTCTGGATCGGCTTGGAAGTACACCAGGAGGTAGGTTCCTCTCCGGTGCTTCTTGATTTCATAGGCAAGCTTCCGCTCCCCCCACTTGGACGAGTTATGGATTTCGCATCCGTACTTCGTCAGCAGGTCGTGAACGTGGCTCTCCATCGCGTCCCAATCGGCCTTCGACTCCCTGTTGTCGAGCAGAAAAAACCCCTCGTAATTGTTCAAACGTCTTCCTCCTTATCGCGCTTGTCTGGATCCCGAGGGTCCAACGGGACTCGAGCCTGATTCAAACGGTTCATCATCATACTTAAATCGTTTCGACGCAACCAGATCGACAGTGCTTTCGCCGTCTCGCAAACGGCCCAGTGTACCAGGGGCCATTCCTCTTCTTCGAACGACTCCAACACAAAATCCGCTGCATCGGTGCCAGCGGGTGGCGCTCCCACTCCAACGCGAACGCGCGGAAACTGATTGTTCCCAAGCGTTTCGATGATGGAGCGAAGCCCGTTATGGCCTCCGTCTCCACCTCCGGGACGAACCCGAATGCGTCCAAGCGGGAGATTTATGTCATCACAAACCACGAACAAATCAGGTGCAATCAGGCCTTTTCGCATGACCGACCGCACGGTTTGTCCGGACAAATTGACAAAAGTCTGAGGTTTCAGGAGGAGAATTGTCTCGCCACGAATCGAAGTCTTTGACGCCTTGGCCCCGTGATCATCCGTAGGATGACCGGCCTTGAGGCGCTCCGACAGTGCATCGATAACCCAAAAACCCACGTTGTGGCGGGTCTTGTCGTAACGTTGACCCGGGTTTCCGATACCCAAGACTGCCTTCATAACAATTTGCTCCTCGCCCTATGGGAGAAGCCCAAGGCATGTCCCGGGACTCGCGTATGCGAAGCCTAGCTTCCCTCTTCCTCTTCCTTTCCTTTCTTGATGATCTCAGGTGGCGCAACGCCGCCCTCTTCACCTTCCTCTTCCTCTTCTTCCGGGACCTCCTTGAAGGTCACCATGACAACAAGGTGGGACGGATCGGCGCTTTGGGCCAACTCGACTCCATCCGGCAAGGTGACCTCACCAAGATGCAGGGACCCGCCAAGCGGAAGCTCGGTCACATCAACCAGAATCTTTTCTGGAATGGCTTCGGGAATGCATCGAACTTCGATCACATCACGGCTCTGTTCCAGAACTCCACCCTCTCGAACCGATTCGGGAGTTCCTTCCAAAACAAGCGGAACCGTGACATCGAGAGCCTGTCCGAGGACGATCCGGGTAAAATCAACATGCAGGATTTCGTCCCCGAGAACGTCGTGCTGGATCGCCTTGATCAATGCTCTCTGATCGTCGCTCCCCATTTTGAGCTTCACCATACGACTTCCGGCACGCAGAAGATCGTCCAGAGTCTTTCCCTCCATCGCAAGAGAAAGAGGCTCTCGATCTCCCCCGTAGAGGATCCCCGGAATCTGTCCTATGCGTCGGAGCTTGCGCGAAGCTCTGGACCCGATGTCCGTTCGCACATCGACGCTCACATCAATCATCTGCATGGCGACTTTCAGCCTCTCCGGATTACCGCAATACCTCGTAATCCACGTTGAACAGATAGCTCACGGATTCACTATCATGAATCCTGCGAATCGCCTCACCCAGCAACGGCGCTATGGTCAGGATCTCGCAGTTGTTGATTTCTTTGCCCCCGAGGGGAATCGTGTCGGTGAAGATGTACTTCTCCACGTCAAGTTTACCGAGTCGCTTGACCGCATTTCCAGCAAGCACCGGATGGGTCGCGGCGACAAAAACCCTTTTTGCGCCGAGGCTCTTCACCAATCGAACCGCCTCAACAATCGAACCACCGGTTGCCACCATGTCATCAACCATGACGATGTTGCGACCGTTGACCTCCCCCACGATGTCCAGAACTGCCGTTTCCTCCGGGGAAAGGCGTCTCTTATCAATGAAGGCAAGTCCGGCCTCAAGAGCCGTAGCGTAGGCCCGATTCATCTTGAGCGACCCCACATCCGGCGCCACAACCGTCAGGTCTGGAAGCCGAAGGTCCCTCAAATACTTAACAATGACCGGAAAGGCATACAGGTGATCCATCGGAATGTCAAAGAATCCCTGAATCTGGCTCGCATGAAGATCCACAGCAAGGACACGATCGGCCCCGGCGGTGGTGATCAAATTGGCCACCAATTTGGACGTAATGGGCACCCGCCCCTCGTCTTTTCGGTCTTTTCGGCCGTATCCGTAGTACGGGACCACGGCAGTGATTCGGTCGGCAGAGGCTCTTCTCAGGCAGTCGATCATGATGAGCAACTCCATCAGGTGCTCGTTGGCCGGTGTCGACGTCGGCTGAAGGACATAGGTATCGCACCCTCGCACATCCTCGGCGATCTTGACGTCGACCTCCTGATCAGGGAAGCGAGTGACGCTCACCTCGCTGTGACCGATTCCGAGATACTCACAGATCCGCTCCGCGAGGGCGGGGTTCGCCGTACCGGAGAAAATGCGTAGATCCTTCTTACTCATTCTTCGTAGGATCGCCTAGCCGATTGCCCTCGGGCGGTCTCCGCGGTGATGTCGACCGATGGAGGAAGACACCAGACTTAGCCGGAAAGGCCGCAACTTGAGGGGAGAACGTGACTTCCAGAGAACATGACTGTTCTACTGGCGTAACTTTGTTCGCGCCGCCAACATCCTGAACACCTTCGAGAAACGTCGGCTTTTAACACATGCGGAAACGAGTGTCAACTTGATCCCCGCCGCTCCTAATCGTCCGAATCGTCGGCTTCGTTCTTCCCCGGATGCTCGGGGGGAGGAGTCTTTACTTCCTTGGGATCCTCGACGTATCCAAGTAGCTCCATGCGCCTCCTGGTGGCTTCGTCCATGCCATCAGGATTGACCTTCTCCAGGATGGCGGAGAATTCGGAGCGGCGGACAATCAGTTGAATCCCGTTCCATGAGCCCTCGGTATCCTCCACTGTCGCGGGCTGGGTATCCAGGAGAGCGGTAAAGAAGTTCGGCATGAGAAAAAACGGGGGACGTTCTTTCGGATCCACAAAATTTGCCGAAATCCGCGTTCGGGGAATCCGCAGGGCTTCCGCTCCATCCTTCCGCCGGTTGACCTGAAGGACCATCATGGTTGCCCCCTCCTCGAGGCCGATCCGAAGCGAGAGGTCCCCATCTCGCTGGGTCCTGAAGCGCAGTCGATTCGGGCCCACGCGGAAAAACTTCACGTTTCCTTCGTCCGGAATCGGGATGAGGTCCCGATCCGAGAGGATTCTCCCTTCGATCACCGTCGGGCCAGATTCTGGCGAACGAGCCCGGATGACGACTTCCATCTTCCTGGGCCCTTGTCCCGCAAACCGCTCCACGGAAACGCTCGCCTCCATCCCCTCCGGGATCGCGCTCTCTCCCGTCTCCCCGAATCGGGTCAAATCAAAGTAGAGCGGGCCCACGTCGGTTCGGGTCAAGGGAACCCCGCTCACCTGAACCTGAGAGGCCTCCAGCGGCTGATCTTCCAGCCCTCCCTCCAGAAAAAGGGGCCCCCCAAGAAAATCGAATTCGAATTCTTTGTCCCGGTCTCCGAGCTTCACGGCGATCTCGAGCACGCGATCCTGAGACCCTTTCGCCCGGGCGACATCCCCGCCCTCAAGAGAGGAGCGATCGGCAACGGACAGGCGGGTGGTCGCTCGCAGCCATCCCCGATACCAGCATTCCTCCCGTCCTTCAGGCAGGCCGGAAAGTACGAACCTCACCCTCTGGGGGCCAACAAATGCGTCGAGCTTCGACTTCAATTCCCGGACGGCTTCGGGCTCTTTCCCCTCCAGATCCTCCATTTCGGTCGGGTCTTTCCCGAGGTGATAAAGCTCCACCCGATCCCGCCGAACATCATGAGTGAGCTTGAACTGACGTCCTTTGATCATCCGTTCCTTGTTGGACCCCCCCTCGCTGAAAACGAAAGGATGAATTTCGCTCTCACTCCCGAAGAGAACATCGGTCAGCTCCATCCCCTCCACCTGACTCGGGACCCGAGAAAACGACGAAAGGAGAGTGACGACCGTGGGATAGATGTCCACAGATTGCACGGCGGATTCGATCTTGAAACCTTCTGTCTGTCCCGGACGCTTGATGATCAAAGGTACGTGCACCACCGGCTCAAACAGACGGAAGTGATTGGAGACGAGACTCGGATCGTGCTCGCCGAAATTCTCCCCGTGATCCGAACCAAAAACGATGAGTGAGTCATCGAACATGTCGTTTTCCCGCAGGAACGTCAGAACATCTCCCACCGCCTCATCCATGAACGCGATCTCCGAATCGTAAAGAGCAATCCTTCCCGGAATCGAATCGGGATCGGGAGCTTCCTTCCCGGAGAGGACACGATTGAGATACTCGGGACGAGTCACGTAGGGATCATGAGGGTCAAAGTAATGAAGCCAGAGGAAGAGGGGCTTTTCCCCCTTGCCGCCGGCATACTCCTCTTCGAGATAGGGAAGAACGTTTTCGTTGGTGATCGGAGCCGGTTGCTTGTAGCACTCCGGATCAATGACATCGAAAAAATCGTCAAAACCCTGGCCGAACCCGGATAGCTCCCCCGCCAGGTGATGAGCGCTCACAGCGGCCATGGTGCGATAACCATCCTCTTGAAGCGTCTCCGCAAGAGTCTTCAGCTCCGGATTGAGTCGATACCCGAAGGTGGAGAGAGCGATGACACCGTGTGTCTTCACGTAGGTTCCGGTCAGCATGGACGCAAACGACGGATTGGTGCTATTCGCCGGGCTGGTGCAGTTGAGAAACACGGTGGACTGGTCGGCAAGGCGATCCAGGTGAGGGGTCACCGGACGAGAATAACCATAGCAACCGACATGATCCGCCCGCAGAGTATCGGCGGTGATCAAGATGACGTGGGGACGGTTCGGAGTGGTCTTGAAAATGCCAAGGGCGTCAAAAAGATAATAGAGAGAAAAGCCCGCGACAGCCACAACCAGGCCCAACAAAAGAAGACGCTTCACCATGAATTCCTATCTCATTGACGGTAGACGACTTCTCCCCCGACAATCGTCATGAGTACTTTGGCGTTCAAGACATCGGAGGCGCTGTCACGAATCGGATCCCGGTCCAGGACGACCATATCGGCATCATTCCCCACCTTGAGCGTCCCCCGGCTCTTTTCCTGAAAAGCAGCAAAAGCTGCCGCGCTCGTATGGCCTCTCAAGACCTCGGCGGCCGTCATCTTTTCTCCGGTCGGGGCAAATCCGTTCCGTGGGTGCCCGGTGGAGTCCTGCCGGGTACGCCCGGCGTACAACGAAAGTAGAGGATCGACCTTTTCCACCGGGAAGTCGGAACCGCAGGCGATCACGACCCCCGCGTCAATCAGGCTTCGCCAGGCGTATGCCCCAAGAACCCTCTCTGCACCGAGACGGTCCGGAGCCCAGGGCATATCAGACGTGCAATGAGTGGGCTGCATCGACGCAATGACACCCAGGTCCCGAAAGCGGGTGATGTCGTCCCGGGAAAGCACCTGGGCGTGCTCGATCCGTAATCGGGAATCCTTTGCCTTCACCTGCTTGAGTGCTGCTTCGTAGGCGTTCAAGACGAGACGATTGCCTCGGTCCCCGATGGCGTGGGTGCAAACTTGAAATCCATTGGAGAGACTGAGAACAGTGAGCTTGAAAAGCTCCTCCTCCGAGGTGATCACAAGGCCGTGATTCTCCGGGTCATCCGAATATGCACTCAGCAGTGCGGCACCTCGGGACCCAAGAGCTCCGTCAGCGTAGGCCTTCACCGAGCGGATCGTCAACCGCCCTCCACCGACCCCGATCCTCGGCCCCCGAGTGAGGATTTCTTCAAATCCATCGGCAGTAGCGCTGACCATCGCGTAAATCCGAAAAGGAAGCTTTCCTTCCCGGGCAAGCTCTTCGTAGAGATCAAGGATTTCCTGATCCACCCCGGCATCGTGAACCTCGGTGATCCCGTATCGGAGACATTCAGCCACTGCCATTTCGAGGCGGCGCTTTCGAACCTGGCGAGTAGAATGAGGTATCGCTCTCCGGATCAGGCCCATACCATTGTCGATAAACACCCCTTCCGGGTCGCCGTTCGAACCACGCAAGACTTTACCGCCGTCTGGATCCTGGGTCGTCGCATCGACCGAAGCTATCTCCATCGCCTTCTCATTGGCCCATCCGGCATGACCATCGATCCGGGTCAGAAAAACCGGATGATCCGGTGCAGCCGACGAAAGATCTCTCGCGGTGGGAAAGGTCTTCTCGCCCCAGTCGTTCTGATCCCAACCTCGGCCCAGAATCCAGGAGCCTTCCGGAATTTCGGCCGCTCGCTCGGAAACGAGCTGGACGATTTGAGCCCGGCTGATTGTTCCCACGAGGTCGAGAGTTTCCAGAGCCGCTCCCAACCCTTCCATATGAGCGTGGGCGTCGACCAAGCCGGTGAGCAAAGTCGCTCCGCCAAGGTCGATGATCTCGGTGTTCGGCCCTTGATACGCCCGGGCATCCGCCTCATTTCCAACGAAGAGGATTTGACCACCCTGAACCGCGACAGCTTCTGCCCTCCGGTCCGCGTCCGCATCAAAAAGGACGTTGCCATTGACGAAGAGCCGATCCGCCAGTCCGGCACCCGCTCGATCTGCACCGAACAGGGAACAGGAGGCGACAAGACCGCAAAGGGTGGAGAAAAGAAGAAGCGCCAGAACACATCGGAAAACGACCTCGCGTAGTGGCTTCATCAATCCTTCTCCTCTTCATTTTCCTCGTCACTGGAAAAGACAAGATCGTAGCCCCAGCCGACCAGGAGGACCACAAGGCCGGAGATGAAGAGGGCGTAGAGTCGTCCCTCCATGAAGGGCTCCCCTCCCACGGCGAGAATCAGGCGAGGGATTCCCCCGAGGAGAGCGATGAGAGCTCCCAAAACGATCATGCCGCGCTTCAGCTTCCTATCGACGTCGGTCACGCGCTTCCTTTCGGAACCTCTTGGATCACCATCTGTCCAACTGGTTCCGGGTGGGGACATTCCATACCGATTCCCACGGCTTTTTCGCTGCCGGCTGAGAAAGCGTATCTTGGGCCGAGCCAAATAGGAAGACACGGGGTCGCTCTCAAGGTACTCTCCGGGGTCAAACACGCCACGGAACAAAGGGGCCACCCAAGACGCATCGAGGACGCAAAGTGGGTCAGAAAAAAAAGAAAAAAGCAGTCGAGAGCCACTCGCCGGCTCCCACCACCCCAGGTTCCGCCCCCCGTTCAAAAGTGGGGCCCCTGATCATCCTTCTGGTGCTCGCCGCGGGAGCAATCGTCCCCCTCGCAATCTACCTGTCGAAAGAATCGGCTCCGACCTCCCCTTCGGTCCTGATCATCAGCGTCGACACACTGCGACCCGACCACCTTTCGTGTTACGGCTACCCTCGCAACACCTCCCCCCGACTCGATGAGTTTGCGGAAAAAGCGATGCTCTTCGAAAATGTGGTGACGCCCCGCCCAAAAACGGCACCAAGCCTGATCAGCATGCTTACCGGCTATTATCCTCACACTCACGGCATTCGCACGAACTTCAAACCCCTCCCGGGAGTGGAACTACGGGTCGATCCAGAGAAACTCTTTCGCCCCGAGTCAACCGGACCGGGAACACTAGCCGAGCTTCTTTCCGGTAAGGGTTATTCCACCGCCGCGTTCGTCTCAAATTTTGTTCTCACCCGGGAACGATCCGGCCTGCAGAGGGGGTTTGACCTCTTTGATGATGACCTCCCCTCCTCCGAAAGAAATCGATCCAACATCAAGGAACGAAAAGCCACCGCGACCACAGACCGAGCAAGCGCGTGGCTTGAAACCAACCGGAAAAACCCGTTCTTTCTCTGGGTGCACTACATCGACCCTCACGGATCCTATGATCCACCGGCTGAGCACCTCCGCGCCATTCAAAACGAAACGACCCCTCCCCTTTCTGCCGCCATTCCAAGACGAGTCCCGCTGAAAGCAGCCGACAAGAGAGTGGTGATTCGAGACGACAAGGGATTTCGGTCGTTCGTGGCCCTGCACAATCTTTTGCCGTCCCTCAAGAATCCGACGAATGATACCCAAACCTACGTGGATCATTACGACAGCGAGATCCACTACATGGACCAGGAAGTCGGAAGACTCCTGGGTAAGCTTTCGGACTTGAACCTCTCCGAAAACACCCTCGTCATTTTTACCGCGGACCACGGAGAAAGCCTGGGCGAGCATTCCCTCTTCTTCGAACACGGCTACTACATTTACGAAGCAAGCTCCTGGATTCCACTCGTCATCTCGGATCCTCGAACCACCACCGAAGACGGCCAGAGAGTCAAGGAACAGGTCGACATTCTCGATGTTTACCCCACCATTGTTGACTGGCTAGGAGTCGAAGGGCCACCCGACCTTGCCGGACAAAGCCTCCTCCCGATTCTCGGTGGAAAGCCAGCTCCTGAAGATCGAATCTCCTACATTGAAAAAGCAGAGTACACCTTCAATATCCGGGCCGTGCGGACCGAGGGATACAAGCTGATCTACAACTTCGAAGTCCCGCCGTCATGGCCCATGCCCGCAACACGCGAACTCTACGATCTTTCCATCGACCCCGACGAGCAGGAAAACATCTACGACAGAAAAGACCCCCGGATTGCCCTGCGCCGCACCCAGCTGGATAAACTCCTCATGGACTGGGTTCGGTCCACCGGAGAACTGCGCTCGTTCGCCGGCGAGGATCAATCCGCCATTGACAACCTCCCTCAGTCGGCGAAGGATCAACTCGAAGCCATGGGTTACCTTGACCCGGGTGCGAATCTGGCTCAAACAACCGCCGTCTCACCGGACGCCGGCTTTGCAAGCAACACCCCTCCAGACACGGACGATCCCGAGGAGATCCTCCTCTGGGCACTCACCGATCGACCGGAACTTCGATCCCTTGCTCTCCACGGACTCGCTCGTGGCGGGAAGCTCTCCACTGCGGAACTTTCCCTCTACATCGCCCCCGCACACCCCTCCGTGGTCCGCTGCGCGGCGGTTGAGCTTCTGGGAGAAATCGGCGGGTCCGACGCAATCCAGGTGATTGAACAGGCCCTTTCGAGCCATCGCGAAGCGGGAGGTGGAGCTGCATTTTCTCTCTCCTGCGCCTATGCCCTCCGGCAGCTTTCCGTGAAAACCGAAGACAAAGAAATCACCCGGTCCCTTTCCCACTGGAATGCCGCCATTCGAGCTAGCGCTGCCTGGAAGGTGGGAAACTTGAAAGCGGATGAATTCAAGACCGAGCTCACCACACTGACAAAAGACCCTCAGGGGGAAGTCAGGGTCATGGCCCTTCGCTCTCTTGGGCTTCTTGGAGATGACACCGCAGTCGAAAGACTTCAAGAGATCTTGAGAGAGAGCATTCGTATCAAAGTCGACCAGCTCATCGACCCGATGACCGCATGTGCCAGCATTCTTGCCATCACGGAAGTCGGAGGAAGCGATGCTCTTCGCTCGATCGTCCCGGAGATCGCAAACAAGAAGAGCAACCTCCTGCAGTATGCGCTGTATGAGGCAGGGGCATTCACGAACGATCAGAGCGCGGAGGCCATCTTTGATCAGCTCCCCAAACTCGCTACGACATCGAAGCGGCGCCTCCTGAACGTGGCGGCCCTCAGGCTCGGGAAGAAGGCAGTGTCGTCCTTGAAACCGGTCCTCAAGGATACCGACCCGGACACTCGGGTGATCGCCGCGGTCCACCTTCTCGGCCTCTCAAACTGAGTTCTGAGTCGAACTCCCTGGCTTTGGCGCTCGGAACATCCGTCGCAAACCGGTCTCGATCGAGATCTCCGTTCTCCACCCTGTCGCTCGTTCAAGCTTCCCCGGGTCTCCTACGTAGTTCATGATTTCCGCTTGTCGGTAGGGAAGTTTACCCGCCTGGATTTCAAAGCCATCTTGCAACACTCCTTCCTCCCGAGCCACCTTGACTCCAGCCTCGGCAAGAGAGAGAAGAGAAACCCCCATACCACTGCAGATGTTCACAACTTCACCGCAGAGTGGGGGACACCGGCAGGTGACAAGAAGGCCCTCGACGACATCATCGACATAGAGAAAATCTCTCTTTTGAAGGCCCGGAGTCATGGGAAAAGGATCTCCCCTTCGAATGGCCGAGACCAGCTGGGTGACGAAGAACCGCGGCGATGCACCAGGTCCATAGGGAAGGAATATTCTCGCGGTTGTCGCCGGGAATCCGGACATCTGATGGAGAGAGGTCAAGAACGCAGTCACTGCCGCCTTGGACGCGGAATAGGGAGATACCGGACGGGGAGGGAGTTCCTCGTGGCGCACCCCTTCGACATTTCCATACTCCTCGCCGGTGCTGGCATGAACCAGGCTCCCGAGCCGGGAGAGTTCACGAACAACCGAAGTAAGGGCGACGGTTCCAGAGAGGTTCGTTTCAAAGAGCTTGGAATAGAGATCGAAATCTCGAGAGTTATCGATGAGAGCTGCAAGATGAATAACCCGGGTCGGGGAAAAGCCAAGAACCTCCGCCCGATAGCTCGCTGGATCTCGAAGATCCGCAGCAAGGATTTCTACCTTCGAAGAAAGTCGGTCGAAGGGCGCTCCTGGCTGATCGAAAGCCAGAACCGGCGCGCCCTCCTCGACAAGACGAGCCACAAGAGCGCTTCCGAGAAACCCGCAGGCACCCGTGATCAAGAAACGATCGGTGCCCAAGCTCTCGCTCATGGTGATCTACTCCAGTTCTTGAAAGTAGTCCCTGTACCAGGCGATCGCGTCTTTTAGACCCTCTTCCAGTTCGAAGCGAGGCTTCCAGTTCAAAACCTTTCGGGCTCTCTCCGCGGAAAGACTCTGCTCGAGAATTTCGCCACTGACCTGATTGAGGACCACCGGCTCAAGGTCACTGCCCATGGCCTTGATCACGAGTTTCGTGATCTCAAGAACATTCACCCGGATCTCGTTCGAGAAGTTGAACGCGCATCCTCCGACGCCCTCTTCTTCGATGCGCTCGGCAAGCAGGAGATAGGCTTCCACCGCATCCCGGACATAGAAGTAGTCCCGGATGTATTTGCCGTCGCTCCGGATGATCGGCTTTTCATCACGAAGAACCGACCGGATGGTCCCGGGAATGATCCGATTGAAGTTGAGGTCGCCACCGCCGAACAAGTTGCCGCAGCGAGTAATGGCCACGGGCAGGTCATAGGTGTGGGCGTAAGAGGTGGTGATGAGGTCAGCACAGGACTTGGAAACATCATAAGGATGCTTTCCCTCCAGGCGGGTCTCCTCCGAGTAGGGAAGAACCTTACTTGCCCCGTAGGCCTTGTCGCTCGATGCCACCACGACCCTCTTCACCGTCGGGCAAAGGCGGGAGGCCTCAAGCACGTTCCACGTTCCGCGAACATTGGAATCAAACGTGGAGAGCGGATTGCGATTGGCAATCGAGACGATCGTCTGGGCAGCAAGATGAAAGACCGTCTCTACTTCATACTCGTTGATGGTTCGAAGCACAAGATCGTAATCAGTGATATCTCCACGAACCACGTTGATCCGGGAGAAACTTCCATTGCGACGCAGGTTGGATCTTGGAACCCCATCCCGAACGATCCCGACAACGGAGGCCTTTTGAGCCACAAGCTCCTCGGTCAACCAGGAACCCAGAAGCCCGGTGCACCCGGTGACGAGGACCGGTCGGTCCACCCAGAAGCCTGCGGATTGATCGCTTTTTCCCGCCATTGCTACCAGACCTTCCAGTCAGCACGGTTTTCTTCCCACATCTTCGAGAGATTCTCTTTGTCTCGAAACGTGTCCATGCAGTGCCAGAACGTATGAAGGCGGAAGATGTCAAGCTGGCCGTCTGCCGAAAGACGTTCCAGGGGAGTCTTCTCCAGCACACATCGGTCGTTGTCATCGACGTAGTCGAAGATACCCGGCTCAAACGCGAAAAACCCCCCGTTGATATAGCCCGACTTGGTCTGGGGCTTCTCGCTGAATTCACTGACCGTGTCATCGTTGACGATCAATTCACCAAAACGAGAAGACGGGCGAACCCCGGTCACCGTTCCGATTTTTCCATGGGAACGATGGAAGTCATAGAGCTTCCGGACATTGATGTTCGCCACCCCGTCTCCGTAGGTCAGAAGGAAGGTTTTTCCACCCACATATTTCTGAACTCGCTTCAGACGGGCACCGGTCATGGCCTCGGCACCGGTGTCGACAAAGGTGATGGACCAGTCTTTTTCCACCAGATCCTGATGGATCTCGATCTTCTTTCCATCCGGACCATACTGGATAGTGAAGTCACTGCTCATCAGATCGTAGTCAAGAAAGTACTTCTTGATATGCTCTCCCTTGTACCCCAGACACAACACGAAGTTCTTGAAGCCGTAGCTCGAGTAGATCTTCATGATGTGCCAGAGAACCGGACGATTTCCGATGTCGACGAGCGGCTTTGGTTTGTACTCGGTCTCTTCGTGCAAACGGGTGCCTTTGCCCCCGCACAAGATCACGACCTTGGTGTCTTCCATCCCTTCCTTCCCATCATTCGATAACGAAACATGTTCGCGAGAAACTCAACAATCGCCGAGGGGCGAACGTGGGATGCCCCTTTTTCTCTCTGATGAAACTCAACCTCAACCTCGCCAAAGCTAGCTTTGAGAGCGAGTGCTTTCAGCATGACTTCAGCGTCGATGAACCAATCCTTCGACTCGAGGGTGAACTTCTCGTAGAGACTGCGGCGCATGATCTTCGGCGTTCCGTTGATGTCCTTTCGAGAACACCCAAAAAGAACGCGAAATAGCAGGTTATAAATTCCAGTGACCATCAACCTCTGAAAACCATCGTGACGGGTAACTCGCACTACCTTGGACAGATCCCAATCGCCGGAGAGGCTGAGTCGAGCCACCTTGATCACGTCTTGGGCAAGAATCTGCCGATCCCCCCCCATGAAGCCAATCAAACTCCCCTTGGCCTCTTTCAGCCCACAGATGACCCCCCAGCCGAAACCTTGATTGGTGGGCACCACGACTTTCCGGACGGCGGAGTTCTTCGCCGCCAGGTTATCGATCAGTTCGCCGGTCTTATCCCGGGAGCCGTTGTCAACGAGCAAGAGCTCATACTCGATCCCCGCGGCTTCAAACGACTCGATGAGTTCGGTGGCAACGACCTCGACGTTTTCTTCCTCATCATAGAGAGGGATGGCAAGGGAGATCATTCGTCCTCCTCCGCCATATAACCCAGCTTGATGAGGGCCTCTTTGGAGGCCTCATCCAGGACGACCGATCCGCCTCCTGGGTCCTCGTCGATCCAGGCCATGAGGTCTTTCATGAGCTTCTTTTCGTTCTCACCGGCGATCTGGCCGAAGAGGTTCTTCTGCTCACCCGGGTCCTGAGTCAAATCGTAAAGCTCCCAGTGAGGTTGATCCACACCTGGAACAAAGATGAGTTTATGGGTCGCGTCCCGGACACTGCGCCATTTGCCTTCGTTTCCCGGTACCCGCATCCGGTAATGCGGTATGGGGTCCATCCCGCTGGCTTTGATTCCCGCCTCGCGGAGTTTCACCCGGCTTCCGTCAAGAGGACGCCCTTCGGCAAAAGCAAGCCGGCCCTCCTTCTCGCCATCAAGAATGGATAGGACCGATTTCCCGTCCACCCTCTCTTTTTTGGCACCGATGAGGTCGACCAGGGAGGGAAAGATATCGATCTCGCGGACAAGCTCCTCGATCACTCGCCCCTCCGGAAAGAGCTTGGGGCTCGACAGGACAAGTGGCACCCGCAAGATCTCATCATAGAGGGTGGAATCATGATTGAACATGGTTCCATGCTCCCCCATTGATTCCCCGTGGTCCGAAGTGAAGACAATCAGGGTATTTTCCAGAAGCCCCTGACTCTGGAGTGTCTCTACCACCTTGCCCATCATGGCATCCGTGTAGAGAATCTCTCCGTCATAGAGGGACTCAAAGTAAGGCCTATCCTCGGGCTCAAAACCGAGAAGCTCGTAACCGAACATCACCAGCTGGTGATTTCGCGCCTTCTCAAGATGCCTCTGCTCAAAGCCCTCCGGAGCCTTCCCGAACACGGTTCGGAATTCGCCGGGCGGACGGTAGGGAAAATGGGGATCCATGAACTGAAGGAAGGCAAAGAAAGGCTCATCCCCCACTCGCTTCAAGAATTGAACCGTATCCTGCACCGCCGCCGGTCCAGACGGACGGATTTCGTAGTCATCAAAACCCTGGTTATAGTTCCACTTCTTGACGAGCAAGCGATGACTATGACGACCAAAGGTCGTGTACCCCTCGGCCTTGAATGACTCGGCAAGAGTCGGAAGCGCGTCTTCAAGGTTCATGGGATGGTCTCTTACCCCATGGTTGAAGGGATAAAGTCCGCTGAAGATCGACGCATAAGAACCACCCGAGAAGTTGCACTGGACAAATGCGTTGTCAAACCGAACCCCGGTTTTGGCGAGCTCATCAAGCTGAGGGCTCGTCCTGCGATCGTAGCCATAGGTGGAGAGTCGGTCAGCCCGGAGTGTATCCGCGACGATCACCACCACATTCATGCCCTTTGCTTTTCCCGAAAGGCTCGTCGTTTGGCCGTCATCCGAGCCACAACCGGCCGACAGGACGAGGCAGACAAGAACCATCGCGCATTGGATCCAGATTTTCCTCAAAGTCAGTCGTCCTTCTTCTTCTTCGACTCAGCTTCGTCGTCGCTCTTTTCGAGTGGTTGGTCCTGATTCCCGGTTTGAGGCTCATTTTGTTGCTGAAGCATCAGATAGCCCAGGTTCTCGAGCCGCTCTTGAAGAGCCCTATCGAGGTCAGAAGCGATCGGCGCGACCGGCGCTCCCGAGGAGGCTGCCCCAAGATCGTAGGTATCCTGACTCCTCACCGGGCGATCCAGAAGAACATCTTTCTTGAAAGCCTCTTTCAGAACCCTTCCTGGCATGTCCAGAGCGGTCGGCAACTCTTGAAGGTAAAGCAAACTTGGAAGAACGTCATAAATCGTCGGAAGCTCGCTCCGTCCGGGCTTCTCGGTGAGATTCTTCCTGACAAAGGGCTCTCCCGAGAGAAGAAGGATTCCCGGAAGCCGCTTCTTCTCATGCCCCCCCGATCGCTCGTTCTGCCCCATTCCTTGACGGGTTTCCGCCTGGAAACCGTGATCCGAGATGAGGACTACCGACCTGTCCGGGTCGATGGCGACCAGCCGACCAATGATCCGATCAATGTGCTCATAGTAGTCGGGAATCACGCTGCCGAGCATACGCACCTCTTCCTGGGTGGTATTGAACTCCGGAAGCCCTCTCGGTTTGTAGTACTTCCAGAACCGATGACAGGCCACATCCGTCCCGGAGAGGTAGACCGAAACAACGTCCAGGTCCTTTCGCTCTCGCAAGAGGTGTTCAGCGGTCCTGCTATAGATCTCGTCGGCAAGAAAGACATTTCGAGTGTCGTCGATCACCGTATTCTGGATGGGCTTGAGTTTCTTGGTGTCGACGCGGCTGAAGATCCGAGCCTGCAATTCGCTGTTGACCGTCCGCTCACAATCTTCGATGATGGGCCGGACCGTCTTCATGAATTCTTGCGGATACGTCTGATCCTCGAGATCGGGAAAGATCGTCCCCTTCCACAGGCGGTTGGAGACCTTCACCGCCGAATAGGAAGTGACGATGACGCCGTTGACCTCTTCCGCCGGCCAGCTGATCCACCAGCCCACCACTCCGCATGACAATCCCTCCTCACTCAGGATGTTCCAAAAGGCCTTCGTGCGCCTCATGTTGCTGGTGTAGGGAACCGTCGCCCCGGTCTTGGGATCGAGCAGCATGAAGCTCTTGATTCCATGCTGATCTGGAGGCTTCCCCGTGGCAATCGTGGTCCAGATGATCGGCGATAGGCTCGGCACATCCGTCTGAAGATGGGAGGCGAAACCCGAATCAACGAGAGCCTTGATGTTGGGGAGCCGACCTTCTTTCATCAGAGGGTTGATGATGTCCCATGTGGCTCCGTCCAGGCCGATGACGAGCACCTTCGAACTCGGATCACCGGAACCCCCACATCCCCCTAACCCACAACATCCAAGAAGGGTCAGCAGGAACAGTGAGGCCAGACGACCGGTCACGCCAAAAACAACTCGTTTCCGGAGGAACCGTCGACGCGTTGGTCTATCCAACAGCAGGGACTTGGGCTTTTCGCACACGGTGGATTAGGTTTCGCTCTCATCCAGAGCCAGTAGAAGCGAATCCGGGGCAGCGCACCCGAGATCGTAAGTAATGCGCTATGTCGCGCCAGAAACGGTTCGAGTCCCGAAAATAGCAAAGGTTCCCCGGCTTTTCAATTCCGGGTCAAATGGATCGAAATCAAAGAACGATAGGAAGTTCCGGTGACTGACAAGACCGAAATAAGCTCCTGATTGGCCTTCCTTAGGATCATGGGGGCAACAGAGGATGTCCAGCCCGGGAGGATCACTCGGATATTTCCAGGATGTGTCGTTCTTCAGGCGGGAAATTATGTGCAGAACTTCTGACTTCCATTACTAAGATGCCGGGCTTCAGTTCACTTGAAACCCGGGACTGCCAGGCCGAACTCTCGAGACGAGATGGAAATGAAACGAAAAAACAAGAAACCCAAGGGGAATGCGAAGCAGGAGAAGACCTGGAAACAGAAAGCTCTCCACGTCGCCGCCGGTCTCACTAACGATGAGCTGGCGGAGCCTGTCAGTCCCCCCTGGACGAAGAAGGCCAAGAAAACAAAAGAGTCCAAGACCGAGGAAGAAGCCGTCAGGCCTCCCATCCGCTCATGGCTCGTCATTGCCACCTGCTCGGGAGCACTTGGACTCGGAATCCTCCAGCTTCTTGCCATGTCTCTTCGCATCATCACCCACTCCGATCTGTGGTGGGCCATGGCCGCCGGACGCCATATAACCCAGAACGGGACGGTCCCGACCCAGGATGTTTTCAGCTACACATTCCTTGACAAGCCCTGGATCAACATGGAATGGCTGACTCAGGTCCTCTACTACAACCTCTATGAATCCTTTGGCGAGAACATCATCTTCTTCGGCAAGATGGGATTCATCTTCTTGCTCTTTGCCATCGGGTTTTGTTTGTGCTGGGACCGAACAAAGAACCTTCTCATCTCGCTCCTGGTGACCGCATTCGGAGCCCTCGTGAGCGAGTTATTTCTCGATGCTCGCCCCCAGCTGTTCACCTTCCTGTACTCACTTCTCTTTCTCGTGATCCTCCACCTGTACCGGCGTCACAACAGGAATCTTCTCTTCCTCCTACCGGTCATCATGTTGCTCTGGGTGAACCAGCAGTATGGCTATATATTCGGAATGCTTGTGCTCATCGGAAACGTGGGCGCAGAGATCCTGAAGACCTACATGAATCGAGGTCTTACCTCCCTGCGGGTACCAGCCGCGGCCCCGGCTCTCCCGATGAGAAAAATCGGAGTGCTCGCCCTCTTTACGGTCATTTCCTTCGGAGCAGTCCTGGTCAATCCCTGGGGTTTTGAAGGGGTGACCCATCCGATCGAGATGTCAAAATTCGTCTCCGATGACACTGCCTTTCTCACGATCCTCGAGTGGCAACCCCCCCGACTCTTCAGCTCGGCCAAATTCAGCCCGTTCTGGTTCGGCCCGTTCCTGTTCATTCTGATCGGCTTCATGATCGTGGGAACGATGATTTCGTGGAAGAGCTTCGACCTCAACGATGTTGGGCTTTCCCTGGTCCTTGCCTTCTTCTTTGCCATGCAACATCGTCGGTTCATTCCCCTCTTTGCCATGCTCTCCCTTCCCCTCTTTGCGTTCTATGTCAAGATGGTCTGCGACTGGCTCGTCTGGAAAAAGAACCTGATCCGCCTTCGGGAACCGGCAATGGCAGTCGTTGGGCTCTCTTGCTGGATCGGGCTCTTCCTCGGGCTATGGGTGCGAGTTCCCCACTGGAATGAGAACTACCGGGAGAAGTACAAGCACCTATCCCTCTTCCGCACGAACATCCAGTATGAGTTCTTTCCCGCGGAAGCGATCAAGTTCATCAAGGAGTCCGGGCTCAAGGGCCCGATGTATAACCTCTACAATTGGGGTGGTTACTTGATGTACGAGCTCCCGGAAGAAAAGGTTTTCACAGACGGGCGAGCTCAAACGGTTTATACGGAAGAGTTCTACAAGCTGAACCTGAACATCCACCACGGACAAGACGGATGGAAACAGCTCCTGAATCAGTACGGGATCAAGTTCGCTCTCATTTCGATGGGAGATACGAACACAGCCCTTCGCCTCGCGTTTCAATCCGCTCCGGACTGGAAATGGGTATTCGCCCACCGTTACGCTGCAAT
>JAJDCM010000140.1 GCA_029260825.1 Planctomycetota bacterium
TCTTGTGCTTTTCGGCGACGCAGAGCTGGGTCGAAAGGGCTGTCCTCGGCGGAATCTGACTTTGTCAACGGGCTGCTAGTGCTGTGATGTCGAGGGGAAAACAAGACGGAATCGACTTCCCCCTTGATCCGGGCACTCCACGTCCACGGTACCGCCATGAGCCTCCACGATTCCCTTGACGATCGCAAGCCCAAGCCCGAGCCCACCTGCTCCGATCGTGCCGGACTCACCGTTTGGAAGAACACGGTGAAACCGCTGAAAAATGCGCTCCCTTTCCTCAAGTGGGATTCCCGGCCCGGAGTCTTCAACCGTCACCCATGCCCTACCCCTTGATGCGTCGAGACCTACCCGGATCGATCCACCGGCCGGTGTATACTGAATGGCATTGTGGATGAGGTTCAGGACAGCCTCCGAGATCAGGTGTTTGCTTCCCGACACTCGACATCGAGCACGGGAATGAAAATTGAGTTCAACTCCCTTGTCGTGCGAGAGAGGCAAAATCTGCTCCACAAGCTCCCCGACCAGATCGTCGAGAGCAACGACTTGATCGGAGAATTCGTCTTGAAGTCCTTGCTCATCTAGCTTTGCCAGAAGCAGAAGACGACTGCAAGTCCCGCCAAGACGCCCAACTTCCTCCTGAATGGCTTCAAGCTGATGACGAGCATCGTCCTTCGACGATCGGAGAAGGAGATCGATTTCACCCCGAATCCTCGTCAAGGGGGTCCGCAACTGGTGAGCGGCGTCAGAAGTGAAGTCCTCCATCTGACGCATCGCACGCTGAAGCCTTTGCAGCATGTCGTTGAGTACATCGGCGAGCTCGTCGATCTCGTCGCCGCTCCCCGTCAACGGAAGGCGCTCCTCCATATTTCTGGCCGAAATGGTACGAACCGCGGTGGTCAATGCCTTTACCGGACCAAGGGATCGTCCCGTTACAAACCAGGAGATCAACGACAAGGTGCCAAGAACAATCAGGAGCCCAACGGCGGCCTGACCCGCTGTCTGCCGTGCTTCCTCCCCGATGGCAAGAGTCGACATGGCAACTCGAACCCGAACGACCTGACTCCTCCCGGAACCGTCGAGATCGGCTTCCGTCTCTCGCTCCAGAACACGAACCGTTTGCCCGTCGTAGCCGGGAAGCGGATGAGGGACATCGAAAAACTCGCCGGATTCTTCCTCACCACTCCCGTCACGCGAGTCCAGGGAAACCGCAGTCAGGTCGTCGCAGGACACGATCAGGTGTCCTGAATGATCGAGCACCTGCAGAAAGTAGCGATCTTCACCCACGATTTTCTTTTCGGCGACCAAGAGAGCCTCGATGACCCCTGTGTTGGCACCGACATCCAGGAGATGGATGGCCTCCTCAAGCTCTAGCTCCACCTCATCGTTGAGCCGAGCCTCTGCTTCCCACAAGGTTTCGAAGTAAAGAAGAACCGAAAGGATGCCCCACGACACTCCTACAATCGTGAGAATCGTGATTGTAATTCGCCATCGGATCGTGATTCGTTGCGCCACCGGCATTCCCCCCTCAAGCAGGTTCGTCCGTGATTGTGTAGCCGACCCCACGCACGGTCCGAATAAGCCTCGGCTCGGTGCCTTGATCAATCTTGGCGCGAAGATAACGGATGTAGACATCAATAACGTTCGAGAACGAATCGAAGTGCTGATCCCAGACGTGCTCGGCGATCATCGTCCGTGTGAGCACGTTCCCACGGTTGCGGACAAGGTATTCCAGGAGTGAGAATTCCTTGGGCGAGAGCTCGATCTTCCGGTCTCCGCGAACAACTCTTCTTTTCACCACATCCACGGTGAGGTTGCCGACATGAATGGCGGTCTCATGACTGACGCTCGCCCTGCGGAAAAGAGCCCGAAGGCGGGCAAGCAGTTCCTCGAATGCAAACGGCTTCCCGAGATAGTCGTCTGCTCCTGCATCGAGTCCGCTCACTCTCTGCCCGACATCGTCACGGGCGGAGAGGATGAGTACCGGAGTCCGCGAACCCTGCTTCCGCACCTCGCTGAGTACTTCAAGACCGCTCATGCGCGGGATCATGAGATCGAGGATAATGGCGTCGTAGGGATAATCGAGAGCCAGACGAAACGCCTCCAGTCCATCGGCAGCGTCGTCCACGGCGATGCCCTCATCCGTGAGACCTCGACGGATGAAACTGGCCACCTGGATGTCGTCCTCGACCAAAAGAACTCTCATGAATTTCCTCTGGACTGCATGGTTTCCCATTCTGCCATATGATCGAGAGCGATTGATCCGGATCCTTCCGAATGCGTTTTGGATGAAATGGCCTGATCTCGAAGAAGCCGAAGAGCATGGGTCTTTCCCGCCTTTCCCCTCACGATCCGATCTCTCGTTCGGCGCATGATCTGAAGCAGGCTCCTTCCATGAAGCCCACAGTCTACGATCTCCATGAGAAGGGTGTCGTTCCGGTAGCCGGACAAGAAAGCACTGATCGCCCCGCCACCGTTCTCTCCGGCCGCCCTGTAAACCGATCGCACAAAAGTGCCAAGTTCGTGGGACAATGCCTCAAGAATCGGAAACCCTGCTCTCCATGCTGACTCGAAATCAAAGGTGATGAATCGGTCCTTCTGGACGAGTACATGCTTTGCATGGCCGTTGACGTGGCAAAGAAGAGGCTCACGAAGATCAATCGCGAGAGCATGTCGCCGACTCATTTCTCCCGCAATGCGAAAGAGTAGCTCCTGCACGACGGACGATTTCGTCGTTGGATCAAGAAGTAGGCGGTCGAGTCGTCTTCCTTCACAGTAGTCCATCCACGTGGAGGGAGAGCCAAGACCTTCCGGCGAAACTTCGTTGCGGACACGAAAGACATCGAATCCGTGCCGGGCCCAAACGTCGAGAGTCCGTCGTTCGGTATCGAATCGCGAAAAGGGATCCACACCTCTTTTTCGTTGAAAGTGTACGGTCACAAGATTGGCGATCTGCTCCCCGGGACGACTCGTGCGCGACCGATAAACCTTGAGTACACGCCGCTTCGAGTCCTCCGTGAAAAGTAGGACAGCATTCCCCGATCCATCACGCCTGGGAGGATCGAGGACCTGAATTCTGGCGCTTCGTTGGTTGTCTACCGCAAGATGATCGGTGCGGGAGAGACCAGAAATAGCCTGTAGGATCGCAGCGGACTCGACCGCATCGGGAAACTCATCGAGAAGTGATGTCATCAGCAGGCCGACTCTCTTGCTTCGAAACCAGGCTTCGCTCTTCCTTCATCAAACAATGATGCTCGGGCCATCATAGATCCGAATAGCACCCATTTCCTCCAAAAAGCGCCTGATTCTTCATGAGAAAACTCTCATGAAACAAAAGCGCCCGGCCGCAACAACCAATTGCTTCTATTACCATTCTTGTTGTAATTCCTGCACACATCACTTCATCGAGGAGGCTTGCACACTTCACCGCAGAACACCGAGACAAACCGACACAGACTTGCTCATCTCTACTTGCAGCCTCCCCACGAACCTGCCACCCAGATTAGAAGATTCTCACCTCGATCTAATGCCCGTCTAATACTTCAAAGCGAGAATCTTCAACTCTGATCAAAGAGACCACACTGGAGATGACGCAATCATGAACACTCTGAAAACAATAGGATTCGAATCTGGACAGCCGGAGGGACACGTTCAATCTCCTTCTTCGCTACAAACGTCGAGTTCTTCTTCCGAGGAGATATCGAGTCGATCTTCGGGGAAGACATTGAGTCCAGGCGCGATCTGCTTCCGACTTCGAGGCCTTCCCGGACTGGCCCTCGCCGCAACCATCCTGGCCAGGTATCTCGTCAATCCGATCCCCGAGAGGAGCACCGCTATATCCATAGCCGGCCTCCTGGCACTTGGATTCGGGGAGACCATGCGTGTCTGGAGCCGGCGGTACATTGGTCGGCGATCGTCCACCAGACGAGCCCGGGTTCGGTTCCTCATCACAGGAGGGCCGTTTTCCCGGGTACGAAACCCCATCTATATTGGAAATCTAGGACTGGCACTCGGCTTGCCACTCCTTGCGGGGATGCCTGGAACAGCGCTTGTCTTCTTCGGCCTGCACGCCATTGTGTACTTCCTGGCAGCCCGTCACGAAGAGAGTGTCCTTCTCCAACAACATCCGAACGAGGGGCCGAATTACGTCCAAAACGTACCGGCCTGGCTTCCTCGATTGAATGCCGGAGGCGCGGTCCCGCTCTCTCCTCCCGTGCCCTGGAACGAAGTCTTGAAGCGTGAGCGAAACATCCTGATTGGAGTTTCCATCGGCGCCCTGTTTTTCCTCCTCTACGCATGAAAACCACAGGATCTGAAAATGAATGAAAGCCATCAGTTCCTCCTGACGGAAGAAGCCTTGCCTCGAACTTCTTGCATTCCCGAAAGCTCGCAAAAGGGAGAGCTCGACCTGTCAATCGTGATTCCCATCTTCAACGAGGAAGAATGCCTTGTCACTCTATGGGATCGGCTCTTCAAAACCCTGGCAAACATCGACCAGAACTGGGAAGTCGTCTGCGTGGACGACGGATCCTCAGACAAGTCCCTGGAAAGACTCCTTCTCCTTGGCTCCATCGAGCCACGGGTCACCGTTCTGCACCTCGACAAACGTTCAGGGCAGACAGCAGCCCTGGACGCAGGCTTTCGAGCTGCCAGGGGCAACTGGATCTTGACTCTGGACGCCGATCTCCAGAATCCTCCCGAGGAAATCCCGATTCTTCTTGCCGCGAGCAACGGTGTTGACCTCGTGTTCGGGAGAAGAATTCGACGCTCGGATACCTGGATTCGGAAGATGTCTTCCCGGGTCGGCAACGGAGTTCGGAATATGGTGACCGGACACAGAATCGTCGACACCGGCTGTTCCCTCAAGCTCTATCGCACCGAGGCGCTCCGGCATATTCCTCTCTTCAACGGAATGCACCGTTTCTTCCCCACTCTTTTCGCGGCCCACGGTTTTCGGATCAAGGAGGTTTCCGTCCATCATGAGCCGCGTGCTGCCGGTACATCCAAGTACGGCGTCGCCAACCGGATCTGGTGCGGGCTCCTCGACTGCTTTGCAATGCGCTGGATGCGGAGCAGGTCTCTCCGGTACGCGGTTTCCGATGTCAAGGAGGACTGATGCATTTCGAACTCAATGGCTGGATCGCACTCGGTCTTCTCGGACAGGCCGTTTTTTCAGCCCGCTTCGTGGTCCAGTGGATCGCGTCCGAGCACAGGAAGGCAAGCGTGGTTCCCGTCTCCTTCTGGATCCTCAGCCTGGTCGGATCGATGTTGCTTTTCACCTATGCCGCTTACCGGCAAGATCCCGTGTTCATCCTTGGACAAAGCACGGGATTCCTCATCTACTCCCGAAACCTCGTGCTCATACGTCGGAAAAGCCGTGTCTCCTAGCACCGAATTCACCCGGGGACACCGCCTCATCCTGGAACTTTCTCTGCTGATCGGCATCGGACTCCTGTTGATTCTACCGTCGATTGGGACACGGGATCTCTGGCTCCCCGATGAGCCTCGATACGCCCAGGTAGCTCGGGAAATGGTTCTAAGCGGAAACTATCTTGTTCCTCATCTGAACGGCGAAATCTACCCGGAAAAGCCACCCCTTTTCTTCTGGCTCTCCGCACTCTTGCAGCAGCTCGGGTTCGGAGTCAACGCAGGAAGGTTGGTCAGCGGGACGGCGTTGATCGGAACAATTCTTCTCACCCGCTTCATGACGAGCCAATTCACGTCCGCACGAGCAGGGCTTCTTGCCGGTGTCATCCTCGCGACGACTTATCTCTTTGGCTGGATCGGCCGGCTTGGTGTTCTCGATCTTCCTCTTTGCTTCTTTACCACCCTGTCGGCACTGGCATTGCTCCGAGCTCGGAATTCCCCCCGGTGGATCGTGGTTTCCTTCGCTGCCCTGGCGCTGGGAGTCCTCACCAAAGGACCGGTTGCCCTTCTCTTCTGGTTGACCCTGGCCCTGTCCCTCACCATCGCCACTCCGCGCGGCCCCCGGGTCCTCCGGTCGCGGAACGGCCTGTTCGGAATTTTCGTCTTCTGCGCGATCTTGGCTGCTTGGCTCATCCCGGCCTGTCTCTACGGCGGTGCCGAGTACACCGAAACGATCCTCCTCAAACAAAGCGCTGGCAGGGTCATGAAATCCTTTGCTCATCTGAAGCCCTGGCACTACTACCTGGTCCGAATTCCCATCGTCACATTCCCCTGGTGCGTGCTTCTGCCGGGAGTCGCTCTCTGGCAATTGCGGGAATGGAAAAAAAAGAAACAGGAGGACGATGCATTTCAGAGCACCAACGAGGCAAGCAGATCATTCCTCTCTCCACGAATCCTGCTGGTATGGCTACTCCTGAGCCTGATCGTCTTTTCTCTCATCTCCGGAAAACGCGAAAGATACCTCACTCCGTTGCTACCTCCCCTCGCCATCCTCCTCACCGTTTACCTGGAGCAAGCCCTTTCCCGGAGTGGCCACTCCCCGCTCAAAGAGCGGCCCTTCGTCCTTCTTCGCGGAGCCTGTGGACTCCTTGGCCTTGCTGGAGCATCTCTGATCCTGGTGGCCGCGGCCTGGCCGTGGGTAGGATCTTTTATCACGCAGTCTCGCGGGCTGGGGGATGTTTCACCGGACAGCCTCTCGCCGGTGCAGCTGGCCCTCTCCTTCTCCCTGGGAGCGGGGATTCTGTGCCTCTCGCTCTTCGCTCTGCATCGGAAGACCCGAACGCGCATGGAGCGACTTCCCTGGATCCTCGCCTCCCAGATGATCCTGATCTCCATCGTCTTTGACGTTGTAGCCACTCCGACCATGAACGACCTCAAGTCCCCTCGTCTCGTGGCCATCGAAGCCATGGCTCTTCTCAAGAATTCTGGAGCGAAAGAGATCGCCCTCTTTCCACAGGATTACGCGGGCGCCTTCAATCTCTACCTTGGCCGGATCGCCCTTCCCGTTCTCCAGGACGCCGACTCACTTGGAACTTTTCTCGAGGCCAAAGAGCCAAGAGTGGTCATCGCCAGGAGAGACTCGATCGAATACTTCGGCGGATTGCCCGAAATCCCGATGCGGATGCTGAGCGCGGGAAGAATTGGCCGTCGTCAAATGGTTTTTCTTGTCAACGACCGTGTACCGAAGCGGGATGAACCCCGAACGGCAACTCAAGATATTGAGGTTCCCCATGACTGACCTGGACACCCATCGCAAAACCCTTCCACCCGCACAAAAGAAAAGGGGAGCCCCCTTTCCAAAAGGATGCTCCCCTGAAGCGTCGATCACTCTCTTTACCTAACCCCGTCGGCGGCGACCTCCCCCTCCGTTTTCATCGTTCCCCTGATCCCGGCCGCGGCGACCGCCTCTCCCGCCACGTGACTCGGTCTTTTGATACTCTTCGTACTGCCAGGGGTCGAGGGTCTCCTGAAGAGCCGTGCTCTTCTTATCCCGGATCTCGGTCATCGCGTCTCCGATGGCCTCCCGATCGCCTCCCCCGAAACGACCTCCATCATCTCCCCTCATTTCAGCGAAAAGCGCATTCCGGGTCACGTTCTCCTCCCAGAGGATCTCGTTCATCTCGTCAACCTGGACATCGTTCAGTCTTAGAGGTTCGATGAGCTTTTCAACTCGCTCCTCGATACGCTGTCGCTCCTTCTTGGCCTGGCGCTCTGCCTTCTCGACCCGTTCATCTTCGCGGACCTCATCCAGAACCTGACGAAGCCGAACCTTGTCGGCACGGGCCACCCGAAACTCATCGTCGCCCGGAAAAGAAGTGCTCGCAAGAGACTCCTCGACCTGACGGAGCCGCTTTTCCAGCCCGGTAGCCGACGCCGGAACAAGGGCATCGTCCGTGACAACGGACTTCATGGGCCGGGTCGCTTCGATCTCATTCCTCAAGGACTGAGAATCCCGGAGTCGGTCAAGGTCTGCCTGAACTCTTCTGAGCTCGCCTTGCACCGCGTCCATATTTTCCCGCATCCCTTTGAGGCGGGTCTCGGTAACGTTCCGCTCCTGATTGAGGCGATCTTCCCACCGAGAATTCCAGACAAAAGACCCGATCCCGAGAAGTGCAGTGATCGGAACGAACAACAGGATCAATCCAAGCTTGTTCATATGCTTATACCTTGAGCTTTGACTGGGCATCATCGGGAACCCTGACCTTGGTCTTCCCGACCTTGCTGAATTCGATCTTGGTCTTCCTGATTCGCTCCATCGATCTTTCGCCGAAGGAGATCTTGGACTGAACATCGAGCTCGATGAATTCGACGCTTCCATTCTTGATGCTTAGCCGCATCGAGCCGGCGCCCTTCGATGCTGCGTTGCCCCGGCCGCCTCGATTCGACGGACCGGCCAGCTTGGTTGCAAGCTCGTCAGACAAAGAAGCAGCATAGATGACCGAGCCGCCTTTTACTTTTCGCTGCACGTCGGTGCAACCATCGGCGATCATCTTCAGAAGCTCGTGAGGAAGAGAGGCGCCTTGAAGAGCTTGAAGCGTCATGCCGTTCGTCGCTCCCCGCCTTCCGCGCTCAGAACGCTCGCCATCCTCACCTCGCTCGCCACCTCGTCGCCGCTCATTCCCCTCACCGCGGTCACCACGGCCACCTCGCCCGCGAGCTTCTCTTCCGCCCTGTCGGTTTGCACCGGACTCAAAAGTCTTCCAGCCGTCTTTTCCTGCCTGATAAACCATCTGGTCGCCCAGACGATAGGCTTCCGCTTTGCCCTGCTTCAGATGGATCGGAAGTCCTTTTTGATAGGACCCCTCGGTCGCCAGATTTCGATTGCGCCCGGCACCCCGCTGTCCGCCTCGGGCTCCCCGGACATCTTCGTCTCCACCCCGACCACGTCCTCCTCGCGCGCCGTCCTCACCATCGCCACCACGTCCACCTCGCCGCCCCGACGCTCCATCTTCGCCATCAGCACCATCGCGACCGCGTCGACCACCACCGGCTCTCGGACCAGCGCCGCTATTCTCAACCGTTATTTTGAATGAGTAGCTCTCGGCACCGGCCATCTTCTCACAAACAACCTTCAGCTCACCTGCCGCACCGTCCTGGGGCAGAGCAGCAAATACGAGTGCAAACACAAGACTCAACACGGAACACCTCCTCTTTTCATCCGGTCATTTCTCAAACCGAGCCGTCACAAGTAGAAAGCGGTTACTCCCGCCGCTGCGGGCGGTGGCGTCTCATCGAGCGCCCGGAGCACCAGACCTTTTTGAACTCTTCAAGTTGTGCCAAAGTGATCAGGCTCAACAACTTTTCATCTCTCCGGGCGTGGACATCTTCGAGACCATTTTCAAGCTCGACACGGCTCGGAAAGCCTTTGTCGCGTTTGAGCGCCCGAAAACACTCACCCTTCCTTTCTTCCGAAGCCCGCAGAACGATCTCGACTTGTGCCACCTGATCGCTTCCAAGCTCGGTCTCCGATTCGAACCACTCCTTCATCCGCTGCACTTTCTCTCTTCGATAGCTTGCCCACTTCTCGTCAACCAGCTGTTCCAGGCTCTGGCGCTGATCTTCGGTGAGAAGCTCATCAACCCTTTGCCTCTGAGAGAATAGATACTCGGAGACGGCTTGCTCATGCCGCTTCACCTCGGTGGTTGCCTCGGAAAGCATGGCCTCAAGGCGACTCTCCTGTTCGTCGCTCAACTCAAGCTCACTCGCGAACCCCTGAACCGAGCCAAGGAGAGATCCGGTTCCCGGTCGATGGTGCCCCTTGGAACGATGGCGATCCGATTTCCGGGTAGGGGAAGATCCCTCGACGATTTGCAGAGTAATCACTCCAACCAGAAACCCCACGCCAAACATCAATAAAGCAAGGACCAAGATCCAGGTTTGCTTCATCATTGCCTCCAATCCTCCCCCAAGAGGGCAGTCAACAACGCCAGGTCACTCGAAGAGTCGACGGGAAGAGTCTCCTGCTCGGGAAGACCCAGGAGTCGCGCCTCTTCAGCGATGAAATCTTCGATCGAACTCAAATCCTGTGTACTGGAATCAGCAGGGCGTGACCTCAGGCTGGTGGCGAGAACGGCAAGACCGATGAAACAGGCCGCCATCAGTCCACTCGCCCGCCTCAAGATCCGGGAAGAATGCTCATCCGCCATCTCGTTGGGCTTTCGAGTCCCGATCCGATCAAGAACCCGGCCCGGCATGCTCATCGAAGAACCGGGTCGGGCGCTCAGGATTCGACGAAACCTCGCCTCGAAATCACGAACCGACGATGGATCTTCGTTTTTCATTGTGTCCACTCCAACGGAAGCTTAGTTGGGATCATTCGAGCCCTCCAAACTCCGCCTGAGTCTGGCTCGGGCGCGAGAGATCAGAGATCCGACCGTACCGATCGGGGCCACCATGATGTCGGCAACCTCCGCATAGGACTTTTCCTCGATGGCATGCAAGACGAACGCAGCTCGCTCTTTGAGCGGAAGACGCCGGACCAGGTCAAAAACCACCGCCTCCTCCTCCGCAGCATGCGACTCCCGGGTCTCCTCTACGTTCTTGATGTCCGAGGGAACCTCCGGCAATGAAGTAAAGAGCCTTTTCAGACGCATCCAGCGACGTCGAGCTCCAATCGCCTCTCGAACCGCGATTCGAGTCAACCAGGTCGAGAAACGAGCTTCGGCCCGAAATGTCGGAAGCTTGCGATAGGCGATCAAGAAAACCTCCTGAAGGACGTCGTCCGCCAGATGTCGATCGACGATGATCCCGGTCACGATGCGTGAAAGGCCTGGATGATGGCTCCTGACGATGTCGGAAAAAGCCGTCTCGTCCCCATCCAAGACTCTTCGAATCCTCGGTAGATCAGGATCGTCAGCCGGCGCCGTTGCACGTTTCTCGGCCGTGGCAGCTCCTCCTGTCGATCTTCGGGACTCTGTCACATTCATCCTGAATGAGGTCTCCACTAGCTCGATTCTTGCACTTTTTCCCTTTTTTGAGGAAATCACATTTCCTCAAAACCCGTCCGACCGGGCCGGGTAGCGTTCCTTTTCGGGGAGAATCCTGGCTCCGCCAAGAATACTGCAAGAAATGCCACTCCCCCTACCTCTATAGCAGGAAACATTGAAGGTGTGTTGTGAGACACCGCAAGGCCTCCGCGGATAAGAATGGAGCGATCGGCCAAAAGGATCGTAAACTGTGCGGGAATTTGCGGTAACCTCTGCTCAACCTCACGAAAAGGGGCGGGCGAAAAGGAACCCCATTCGTTTAGCAACAACTCACCCTCACGGAACGAGAAAAGAGAAAGGGAAAAATAGACCAATGCGGCGATTTCGTGGCCTGTATACGGCCTGCATTCTGATCATTATTTTCTCCCCCGGCTGCCTCACTCCTTCGGAGTACCGGGAGCAGGCCAACGATGTAGCCGCGGAGATCATCGAACAGAAACAGATGGAGGCCTTCGGGGAAACCGAACCCTTCACCATTGAACCGCCAGAGGACACCCTGCGCCGGCTCCTCCTCGTCGGGCAGGATCTCCCCTCGTCAGCTCCCGCTTCCTTTGGTTCGGATCAATTGCCGACCCCGGAAAACTGGCCCGAAGAGCGGGAAGATCCGGTGCCCCCGAGGAATCCCCTCTGGTCGAGTGACAGTCCTCTCATGATCTCGCTGGATGAGGCCCTCCAGATCGGAGCTCGCAATAGTCGCGATTATCAGGATCGAAAAGAAGACGTTTATCGATCCGCCCTCCGCCTCGATCTCGAAAGAAATGCCTTCCGCGCCACTCTGGCTGGCATGTTGGATACCACCTACAGTACCGATCTCTCCGGGGACGATTCGGTCACCGGCATCGTTAACTCGGATCAAGCCTCGGTAACAAAACAATTCGAGAACGGCGTGACCATCGCCAGTTCACTGGTATTTGACGTGGTGAAAATGCTAAGAGGCGACCGGTCCGAAGCGATGGGTTTCTTCGCCGACGCCAGCATCTCGATTCCTCTCCTCCGGGGAGCGGGAAGAGATGTGGTCACCGAGCCTCTCAATCAAGCAGAGCGGGACGTTCTTTATTCACTCCATCTATTTGAGCGCTTCAAACGGACCTATGCTGTTCGAGTGGCGACCGATTATCTCGTCGTTCTTCAACAGCTCGATCAAGTCGACAATAGCGAGGACAACTACAAGCGACTCATTTATCTCGCCAAACGATCCAAAAGGCTCGGCGACGCAGGACGCCTCGAAGAAGTGCAGGTCGATCAGGCCAAACAGGACGAACTACGAGCTCGAGATCGATGGATCTCAGCTCTTGAAACCTACGACCGCCGTATGGACACGTTCAAACTCAACCTGGGCCTACCTGTTGATGCCCGGATCGAGCTGGATCGCTCCGAACTCCAGGACCTCGCCGTACTGGCGCAGGCAGCGCTTGGCGATCTTCAGGTTCCCGAAAC
>JAJDCM010000015.1 GCA_029260825.1 Planctomycetota bacterium
AGGAGCCGGATCCGGAGGATGGTCTCAAGGACTACTGCGATCCGACGGTTCTTCGGTCCATCGTCAAGAAGTATTCGGATTTCGTTGCCTATCCGATCACCCTCACCGTGATCGGCGAAGAGAAGAGTGAGGACGACGATAGCGATAGTGATAGTGATGGCGATGATGGCCCGATCAACTCCATGAAGGCCATCTGGACCCGTCCAAAAAACGAGGTTACTGACGAGGAATACAAGGAGTTTTACAAGCACGTCTCCCACGACTGGAACGACCCCCTTGATCAAGTTCTGGTTCACATCGAAGGAACGTTTGAAGCGCGAGCTCTTCTCTTTATTCCGTCCAAGGCACCTTTTGATCTCTTCCATCGAGAGATGGCCCACCGGGGTATTCAGCTCTATGTGAAACGTGTTTTCATCATGGACGAGTGCGATCAGCTGATGCCCAACTATCTGCGCTTTGTTCGGGGTGTCGTGGATGCGGAAGACCTGTCGCTCAACGTTTCTCGTGAGATTCTGCAGCAAGATCGGCAGATCCAGACCATCAAGAAGCGTCTGGTGAAGAAGGTTCTGGATGCCCTCAGTTTCATGATGGGCGATGATCGGAAGAAGTACGAGGGGTTTTGGAATCAGTTCGGTCCGGCAGTCAAGGAAGGCCTTCTCGATTTTGGCGACGATCGGGACAAGATCCTTGAGCTCATCCTGACCGGCTCGACTCATCATGCGACCGATCTTACGAGCCTCAAGGATTACATCTCTCGCATGCCCGAGGGGCAGGATGCAGTTTACTTCCTGACCGGAGAAACCCGCGAGGCGATTGAAAACTCACCCCACCTCGAAGCCTTCAAGAACAAGGGCTATGAGGTCCTCTTCTTCACGGATCGGGTCGACGAAATCTGGCTCGAGGGAATGCCCATCGAATTTGAGGAGAAGAAACTCGTCTCGGTCGGAAAAGGGGCGATCGAACTCGGTTCCGAGGAAGAACGCGAAAAGAAGAAGGAAGAGCTCGAGGAAAAACAAACCGAGATCAAGGATCTTCTCGATCGAATCCGTGCGGTCCTGCAAGACGACGTCAAGGACGTTCGACTCTCCTCCCGCCTGACCGAATCCCCGGCGTGCCTGGTGAACGATGAGGGAGAGATGACCCCGCAAATCGAGGCTCTTCTTCGTCAGTCGGGTCAAGACGTTCCGAAGGTGAAAAGGATCCTCGAAGTGAATCCGGATCACGCGATTCTGCAAAAGCTCCAGTCTCTCTTTGAGAGTGATCCTCAAGGAACAGATCTCGAGGATGGAGCTTGGCTTCTCTATGGGCAGTCGGTGCTGGCGGAAGGGGGGCGTCTTGAAGACCCTGCAACCTTTGGCAAGAGGCTTGCTGCTTTGATGGCGAAGGGGCTGTAGCGGGGATCTTGGCTGAAGTGACTCCACCTCAAGTAGAGTTTTCTCCCGAGCGAGCCTTCATCGTGAGGGTGGCTGAGCTTCTTCACGCCTATGGAACACCTTCTCATCGGCTAGAGAGAGTTCTCGTCAAGATCGCCAAAAGCCTGAAGATCAAGGCCCAGTTTCTGTCCACCCCCACGTCGTTGATCGCGGCGTTCGGGGAGGGGGAGAATCAGCGCACCCATCTCGTCCGAGTCGATCCGACTTCGGTTGATCTTGGAAAACTCGTGGAGTTTGACGAGATCATGGAGGACGTTGAGCAGGGTCGGATTCAGATCCGTGAGGGGCTTGTTCGACTCGAGTCGGTGGCTCATTCAGGCGCGCGCTACGGCCCATGGCTTCGACTCTTGGCGTTCGGTGTGGCGTCAGCGAGCGCTGCCCGTTTTTTTGGCGGCGGGCTTGAAGAAGTCATCCTGTCCCTGATGATCGGGGTTGTTACCGGTCTTGTCGATTTGCTCATTCAAAGGCGAAGGGATGTGGTTGACATCTTCGAGCCTCTGGCGGCTTTTCTTGCGGGGTTTCTTTCCATCTCCGCGGTCGGTCTCGGATTCGCCGTGTCGAGCGAGATCGTGACCTTGTCGGGTTTGATCGTTCTGATCCCGGGGCTCACACTTACCGTTGCCATGATCGAGCTGGCGACCCGGCATCTGGTTGCGGGGATGGCGAGGTTTGCCGGGGCAGCGACGATCTTCCTGATGATTGCTCTGGGAGTTGCACTGGCTCGAAAGGTCGGAGCCGGGCTTTTCCCGGTGATCACGTCCGACCAGATCGTCTCTCTTCCCGGTTGGACCGAATGGATTGCCCTTGGACTCGCTCCGGTTGCATTTCTCGTTCTCTTTCAGGCGAGAGTTCGAGAGCTGCCAGTTGTATTTATTACCGGGGTCGTCGGTTTTCTCGGAGCTCGCCTCGGAACCATGATGCTGGGAGCGGAAATCGGCTCGTGTCTGGGAGCTCTTCTGGTCGGCCTCTTGAGCAATGGCTATGCCAGGCTCTTCAATCGACCTGCATCGGTTCCGCTCATGCCGGGGATCCTGATTCTCGTTCCCGGCTCGGTCGGCTTTCGAAGCCTGTCGTTTTTCCTGGAACAAGATGCAATCTCGGGGATGGAGGCTGCGTTTCAGACGGCGCTGATGGCGGTCTCGTTGGTCGGAGGGCTGCTTGCGGCCAATGTTCTCGTGCCGCCGCGACGGGTCTTGTGATCCCATATGGCAAAAAAAATACCGGAGGGAGGACGATTCTGTCCTCCTACCGGTTTCTTGATTCCTGGGATGTGTCGTCAGGGTCTCATCGACAGAATTCGAGGTTGTCGATTCCGGCGGAGGCGGTGACGAAGATATCGATTCCCACCACCGAAGTTTCATCGAAGTCAGGTGTTTCATTTGCCGTTGCCGTGGCGACGTATCCGACCTGATCGGTGATGATCGTGAGATCGAGGGCCTTGTAGCCGGGAGGACCTTCGCTCGCAACATCACGGGTCCATCCTCCGGGAACGGTATACACTCTGGTCTCCCCTTTGGAATCTGTAAGGGTGACGATGCACCCTTGATTTCCCTGGTCGATGTCCACGAGAGTGACCGATTGAGGCTTGGAAGGAGCGACGAAATCGAAATGGAACACTCCACCTCCTCCATCGTCATCCGGCCGGGAGAAGATGCGCGACCCGACGGAAACTCGGAGGCTGTTTTCCTGAAGAATGAGGATGTTTCCGAGATCGACGAGTAGGTCCGAGTCATATCCGGGATCATTTCCTCCACCGACATTCGAGTCGAAGATCGCTGGACCGAAGTTGTCTCCGCTCGACGTGATACTGACCAATCTTCCGAATTCGGGCTCAGTCCAAATGCTCTGGCCATTGACCAGCGGAGTCTTGAAGTCATCCTCCGTGTCGAAGTTGATTACGCTACAGCAACCACCCAGCGTGTCTCCATGAGCCAGGTGAGCATTCACTGAACTGAGGGGAATTTCCATGTTGTGCGGTGAGCCACTTCCCGCAGGCACATGGCAAACGATGACTTTGGAACCGCACGAGACGGTGCCGTCGCTCGTGGGGAGAGTGGCGCTGGAGTTCGGGTTGATGGTCACGTAGGTTACGGGTGCTGGCCCCGGGAGATAGGGTACTCCATGATCGTCGGTCAGGTATTCGTTGCCACCTTCAAGATACTCCCCATCTTGGAGAATGTCGATGAGATCCAAGATGTTGGATGGAAGCGGCCTGCAAGGGTTGTTGTTGATGTTGTATTGTTCGATGGCGATCCGAATCGCGGCGATTTCTCGGTTGGTGGTCGTTCGGAGGATCGAGCTGGTATCAATGACAAGGTCGAGATCGTCCCCGGAGCCGTTGTCATTGGCACGGTTTGAGCCGTAGCTTCGGATGATGCGCTCGGAAGCGCTTGATCCGGCAAGCAGCATGTAGGCGGTGTCCCATTCGTCCTTGAGCGTGGAAGAGGACTCGCCGTCATTCCGTCCAGATGTCATGTAGACCCCGTCCCAGTCGGTAGCCGTATTATCGACAAGCGTGGCCAGGCCCGTGGGAAAGACCTCATTGTTCTCGTAGAAGATGAGAACCGCGTCTCTGATCCTCAGCATTTCTTTCCGTGTTTCCTTTTCCCAGGCCTGGGTCAAGACATAGTCGGTAGCTGGGATTCCCAACGCGAACAAGAGGCTCACAATGGTGAGGACAGCCAGTATTTCGATCGATGTAAATCCGCTATTGTATCGTTTCATTTCTTTCCTTCCACTTACGCAGATCATGGGGCGCCCGGGGAAAAGACTTCCAGGACGGGAGTCTGACCACCGGTGGAGTATTCCTGCGACCAGGCGTCATACCGGTACTTCGCCTTCGCGGCTGCTCCCGTCGGCAAATAGTTTGCTGCTTGGAGTTCGTCCAGCAACGTGGACATGGTTGTCGACAACGGATTGCTGTAGAGGAAATCGGCGTTGTACGTGGCGATGACACTGTTCAGGGATGAGAGCTCAGCTCGAGTCAGATCGCCAAGGACCGGGCCCACATCGACGTTCAGGACGATGTCGTCCCCGCCGCCGCTATCGTTCGTTCGATTGGGGCCGAGGCTGGTGATCCTCCTCACGGTAGCACTTACTGACGAGTAAATGTATGCGTTCAGATACTCATCCTCTTTATAGGAATCCTTGTTGGCGACCTCATCATTGAACCCACCTTCAAGGTAGGGTCCCATCCAGCCTGATGGCTTGGTGGATGGGGAAACAAGGTCAGCGAGAGTTGCTGGAAATGCCTCTACATCCCTGTAGTAGTCAAGAATGGCATCGCCGAGGGTGACGATTTCCTTGCGGGTCTCGTTGAGCATTTTGGATGTGATGTATGACTCTGGAATCGTAACGGCGACACCGATCAGGAGTGAAAAGATCATCACGACGGCCGTCATTTCAAGGAGAGTAAATCCAGATTCTGCAGCGGGTGTGGTTGTCATGGTTGGTCTGTTCAATGGATTCATTTTCGTTATTCTTTTGATTGTCTTCATCCCCTTCTCTTCCTGATCGCGCCTTGGACGATCCCTATCTATTGCGATGAGTCCGGATCCCCTGAGGAGTTGACCGAGTACACGGTAGGTGCTCCCTGGGGCACATAGCTTTGATTCCAGGAGTCTGCCAGGAATCGAGTTTTGCTGACTGTCCCCGAGGGGATGAACCCCTGGGCCTGAATCAGATCAAGGGCTGCGCTCCAGTTTGTTGGAAGTTGTGTCCCTGGATTGGCACTGTTGTAGGCCGCGATCGAGGTGCGAAGGTGCCGAAGCTCCCAGTTTGTCTTGGAGTAGAGGAGGGCATTCACTTGAACCATGGTGGAGAGGTCGTCCCCGGAGGCTGAATCATCGGTCCCGTTCGGACCGAACGAGCGAGCTCTGGCAACCGAGTCGGTGATGATGTCGAGGACGTAGGGGGATCCCCAGGCATCGCAGGTCAGATCAAGACCCGTATCTTCGTCGATCTGAATCGTCTTCTTGAGATACGGCCCGAGCCAGCCTTTGCTTCCCGTTGGCTTTGTAACGAGGTCGGCGATGGACGCTGGAAAGGCGCCCATGTCTTCGTAAAAGCGATAACAGGCGCGAGTAATCAGTTCCATTTCCTCGCTAGTTTCGTCGGAAAAGTCTGAGTCGAGCGAGCGGGTCACGACGGTCATGGCAAGGCCCACTCCCACGGCAGTAATTGCCACGAGCAGGAGAGCACCGAACAGCATGAAACCGTGTTCAGATGATCTGAATGTCCGGTCTTTCTCAGGCATATGGCTTCTCCATTGTGCGGAGTGTAATTTTGTTTGGATCATGGAGGATTCTCAGAGATCGGGTGACGAGTCGTCTTTCCCGGTCCTGGTTTAGGGAGGCTAAAGAATAATACGCCATGGAGTTAGGAAATCAAGTAATGAGTGATATCGATCCTCGAAATATACGGTTCATTGATGATGATCCGGAAATCACTGGGTAGGGAACACCATTTGCTCAGTCGACAACGACCAGAATTCCGTTGGTTACTGCATATTCACCCTGCAAAGAACCGGGATCTTCGATCACCGCCTGGAAGTATAGAGTCATGGACCGGCGGACACGGTTGATGCTCAGGACCTTCGCCGGTGCGGAGACCGTGTCAGCACCAGGCCATCTTTCCGCGAATGGAAACCTCGAGTCCTCGATATTGTTGGCGGTACGTTTCGCCCTGGGATTGCACCCGGGGTTTAGCGGCATCGGCATGCAGGAGTATCCGATGTCGTAGGGTAGCGCTTTCATGGTTTGAGGAGTTGGAGCCTTCTTCCAGAGGCAGAGCATGTAGTGCGCTCCTCCAAGCGGAAGGGAAGGTGGGCTTTCGATGCAGAGTTCCATGGAGTCGAGGCGCTCGAGGTCAATTCTACGCTCCGCATCTCCGGCCGATTCGTTCAGGAACAGGACATCGACGATGTCTCCCTCTCCGGCATTGACGTTCCCGGCTCCGCAATCGATATCGGGAGCAAGGATTTCTACGGTGAAGGTGCATGATGCCTCGTTACCGGAGGAGTCAAATGCAAGACAGAGAACTTCGGTGATTCCAACCGGGAGCAGGCTTCCCGATTCAGGTTCGCAGAAGATCAACGGCTGGGGGTCACAAACGTCGTCTGCTTCCACGAGGAAGTCAACGATGTTTCCGTCATCCGAGTCGGCCTCGAGAAGAAGATCGTCCGGACACAGGATGGCCGGAGGATTCGTGTCTAGAACCTCGACGGTGAACTCACACGACGAGGAGTTTCCGGACTCGTCGGTTGCACTACAGGTGACGAGAGTTGATCCCAGGGGGAACAAGCTCCCGGATGGAGGATCACAAAGGACGTCCGGACCAGGATCCGTGTCGTCTTCCGCCGTCACCTCAAAGTCGACCACCGTTCCGTTCGGGTCAGCACAATCAGCGGCAACGGCATCCGGGCACGACAGCACGGGGGCGGTGCTGTCGCCTTCCACCGTGATGGTGAACGAGCAATCGGCGACGTTCTGTGAGTCGTCCGTGGCAATGCAGGTCACGAGCGTGGTGCCGATGGGGAACTGGCTCCCGGAGGCAGGGGTGGAAACGATTTCAGGATCCGGATCGCACAGGTCGTCCGCGAGAACCTCGAAGGTTACGATGGCTCCTTGGGAGCTGGTCGAGGATGTGACCACATCACTCGGGCACTGGATGACCGGGGGAGATCCATCGGAAACGATGACAGGGAACTCACAGCTTGTTGAATGCCCTGCTTCGTCGGTCGCGGTGCAGATGACCACGGTCTCTCCGGGGGGAAACAGGCTTCCTGATGCGGGATTGCAAACAATATCCGGGCTGGGATCGTTGTCGTCGGTTGCCGTGACGACAAAGGTCACCACCGCTCCGTTTGGTCCGGAGCAGTCGGCGAGGACCTCTGCGGGGCAACTGATTTCGGGTGCATCATCGGTGCCTTGCACGGTGACGTCAAAAGTGCAGTCCGCCGAGTTCTGCGCGGCGTCATAGGCCGTGCAAGTGACGGTTGTCGTTCCCACTGGAAACAAGCTCCCGCTGGGTGGCGTACAGACGATCGCTGGTGACGGATCGCAAAGATCCTCCGCCGCGACCTCAAAGTTCACCACGCTGCCGTTTGGACCGTCCGACGGAGTCGTGATGGTTCCGGGGCAATCGATTGAAGGAGGAGTTGTATCCAGAATTGTGATGAGGAATTCGCAGGCCGCGCTATTTCCCGCTGCATCGGATGCGGTACACGTAACCAGGGTCGAACCCATGGGAAACAGGGTTCCGGAGGGCGGGTCGGCAACGATGTCGGGTGAAGGGTCGCAGTCGTCGGTGGCGGTCACCGAGAAGGAAACCATGAGCCCGTTTCCGGAGGCGCATTCTCCAGAGAACGAATCCGGACAATCAAGTTGGGGAGCGGTAGTGTCGGCGAGAATGCTCACCAATACGCTGTCTTCTGAGGCCTCACCACTCGGGTCAGTGACCGTCAAGAGCACGATGGAGTTTCCCGGAGGGAAGAGGCCGCTCGGGCTATCGGTCGTGGAACCGATGAGCTGAATCCCCTGGGGAGCAGACCAGGAATAGGTCAACGAGTCTTGGTCTGGATCGCTCGAACCGGAGCCGTCCAGCGTAATCTGTAGTCCCTGTGATGGTGCACAGTCTTCAAGCACATCGATTCCCGCGTTTGCCTGGGGTGGTTGGTTTCCGGTCGTTTCTTCAACGGCATTCAAGGCGGCGACGAAATCGACCCGGCCGTAGTTATCCCAGGTAGCACCACCGTTGGGAGAGTCGCCCGGATCATCGGGAAGATCGACTGCAGAGTTCTGGATGATGTTCTCGACATCATCGTTTGAAAGAGTGATTCCCAGATCCAGGGCCCGTGAGAGAACGAGACCGGCGAGTCCGGCTACGATCGGTCCTGAAAAAGATGTCCCGGAGGCAAGAAAATATGCCGGGTCGCCAGCGTTTCCTTCGGCCACGGAGTAGACCGCCGCACCGATGAGCCAGGTACCGGGGGCCACCACGTCCACCGCGGAAACACCGTACTGGCTAAAAGACGCCCGACCGTCAAGGTCTCCTGACCCACCAGCGAGAACCGTACCGGAATCGCTTGCTCCCACCGAGATGACATGAGTGAGGGAGGCGGGATAGCTTGGAGAAGAGGTGTTACTGTTGCCGGCGGAGGCAACGATCACGACTCCCTGAGACCAGGCGTAGTTGACGGCAGACTGGATGGTCGATGAAAAGGACCCTCCAAGAGACATGTTGATGACGTCCGCCCCGTTGTCCGTTGCATATGTGATGGCATTGGCGATGTTGGAGCTTGAGGCTCCACCGTCGTCGGTAAAGACTTTGAGAGCCATGAGCTGGCAGTTCCAGGCCGCACCGGCAAGTCCCTCGGAATTGTTGGAGACGGCTCCTGCGCAGGAGGCGGCAAAGGTTCCGTGGAATACATTCCCATCCGCAGAACCGTTGCCGTCGTTGTCGATCCCATCTCCCAGATCCGGGTTGGGATCGTTGTCGCCGGATTGAAAATCCCAGCCGTTCACATCGTCGACGTAACCGTTGCCGTCATCGTCGCTGCCGTTACCGGGTGTCTCCCCTGAGTTCGACCAGAGGTTGGCGGCAAGATCTGGATGATCAAGATCAATACCGGAGTCGATGATCGCGATGACAACATCGCTTCTTCCGGTCGTGATGTCCCAGGCCGCTTCTGCGTTCAGATTGTCATCGCCACCGATTCCTTGAAAGGCCCATTTCTGGAGATCGGTGCTGACGCCGTTGTAGTTGTCGTAGAACGAGTCGTTTGGAATGACGTCCAGATGATAGAGCTGATTCCATTCCGCATATTCGACCCGGTTGTCATTCTGCAGTTCGGCCAGGATGTTGCCCAGGCTTGCCTCATCTCCTTCGAAGAGATGAAGGGAAAGCTGTGATAAATACTGAACCGGTTGAAGCTCCCACGTTTGCTCGACATTCACCACCTGAGGGTGTCCGGGAGGAAGCTTGTCCTTGAATTGAACGAGGATCTCTCCTCTTGTTCGAGACTTCGTGGCATCGGGTTGCATGGCATCGCGGCGTGGCAACTTCTTCGCATCGGTTTGTTCCTGGGCGAGGATCAAACTCCCGCAGGCAATCCAAAACCCGGTTGCGATAAAGAATACTCCACGAAACGTGATGGCCCATTTGGAAGGCTGACTCATAGGCGAACTCCAGTTGCTCTCGTGCTCTTTCGAAATTTCTCCGTAAAACTAAACCGCACAATTGCTTATGAGTCAAATGGGGTCGTTTTTGGGAGGTGGGGAACGAGGGTTGCAGAGGCTACCGATAGAGGAAATTACGCAGCTCATAGTGAGAGACCTTGGCTCCGCAGGAGGATAGCCCGGTTCTCAAGGCTCGAATTTCTTCTTCGATTTCGTTCGGATTGAGAATTTCCAGATTGTGTTTTTTTGCCTCGGCCCGAAAGCCGGTCCCCTCGGGAAGGACGAGAGGAGAAAGAAAAATTCGGTCGCTTTTTCCGAGTTGTAGGCGATTCAAGAATCGAACGGTGTGGTCGATGTGTTCGCTCTGAAGACGTCGTCCGGATCCTCCGGCAAGCACCATCAGCGCACAGCTGATTCCGGCTTCCCTGGCCTTGAAGATCTCGTCTCGAAGAACTCCCATTGAATTGGGTTTCTTGTAGAAAGAGAGGACGGACGGAGCGGCGGATTCAAGGCCGATGTAGATCCTCTTGAGGCCGTTCTGGTGGAGCTCTTTCATCTCTTGAAGGGGACGGGGATCGGTCATGAACACGTCCATGAAGGTATGAATCCCGTCTCGTAGAGTCGATGAAGGCAGGCGCTCTCTCAGTTCGTTCAAGATGGCGACAAGGTTTTCTTGTGACTGGGAAAGACCGGATGCGTCTCCAAGAAATACCGAGGTGCGGGTCCGAAACGCCTTCCCGAAAAACCCTCTCAGGCCCTCTATTTGCTGAATCACTTCAGAAAGATCAAGGTTGCGAAAATCCCTGTCCCGATAGAGCTCGCAAAAGAGGCAACGGTTGTAGCGACATCCCTGGGAGATAAGAACGTAGAGGGATCGATATCGGTCAGGGGGGAGGACCGGAATCCTGCCGACAAGATCGGTGAAGATCTTTCCGTCGCCTTCGAAGTCGGCCCGTTGCCATTTCAGGGCGCTACGCAAGAGATCCATGCCCTGGGAGTTCTGAGCTTCGTCCGATCCCACGATTTGCAATCGAGGGCCGGAGGATGATGCCTGGCGAAGGGTCTCCCGAGCTCGATGAATGGCCAGGTCAAGCTCGTCACCTTCGAGTTTCTTGTGGGTCGTGTGTCGTTGTTGCCGTTCCCCTCGAGCTGGACGGGAGCCAATGAGCCACCGATTGTCGTAGGACCTTCGGATGAGCTTTGTCCCCTCGTAGAACCCCATGAGCCGGCCTTGTCCATCCAGAAGGAGCTGAGAATCTTCGGAGATCTGGAGATTGGCTTCGCCGTTTTTTAGCTGAAGGATCACTTTCGATACATCGTCTCGATGAGATCTTTGTAGATCTTCAGGACGACTGGCTTTTTCACCTTCAGCGTGGCGGTGAGGGTGCCTCCCTCGATGCTCAAAGGTTCTGGGAGGAGGCGAAACGAGCGAATGAGCTCGAATGATCGAAATCCATTTTTCCGAGATGACAGCCGGGTGAGCTCCTCCTGAAGAAGATCGCCAACGTCTTTGCTAATAAGGAGCTCTCTGTCTGATTTTTCGGGAAGGGCATGCTCCTTTGCCCATCTCTTTACTGCCTGGATGTTGGGTTCCAGCAAGACGCCAAGCTGACGCCTATCCTGACCGACCACGATGGCATGCTCGATGAAGGGCGATTGAGAGAGAGTCTTCTCGATGGGGGAGGGTTGAATGTTCTCTCCGCTGGAAAGGACAATGGTGTCTTTGCTACGCCCGGTAAACACAAGGTGTCCACCGGCGGCGATGCAGCCAAGGTCACCCGTATCGAACCATCCGTCTTGACTCAGAACTTTGTTCGTTTCCTCTTCCATCTTGTAATATCCCCGCATGACCTGGGGGCCCTTGATGTAGAGAACCCCTTCTTCGCCGGGGCCGAGAAGCTCGCCGCTGGAACCAAGGACCTTGACGTCCGTTTGAACGAGCGGGATCCCGATGGTTCCGGGGACGTTTTTCTTAGGTGTACGAACAGAGATGATCGGAGAGGTTTCTGTGAGTCCATAGCCGTTCAAAAGGGGAACACCAATGGTGTGAAAGAACTCCTCGATGTGTTCTGAAAGCGCCCCTCCTCCGCTCACGGCCTTGTTGAGTCTTCCTCCGGTGATTCGTCGTATCTTGCGGAAGAGAATCAGCTCGCCTAGAAATTGCGCAGGTGAAAGAAGGGCAAGCTTTGCCGCGGCGATTGTTTTTCTCGTGGCGCGGAGGCTCCAGTTGGGCGTCTTGAGTTCCAGTCGGTTCCCGAAAAGATCTCTTTGGGCTGTTCGGAATTGGGTTCCTACCCAGAGCGATAGGCCGGCCACGGTTCGAGTGATTTTTCCCTCCTTCTGGATTGCATCGATGATCGATCCGTGAACCAGCTCCCACAGGCGCGGAACCGCTACCAGGATCGTTGGTTGCTGTCCCTCCAGATCTTTTTTGAACCGTCTTTTGTCGGTATAAGTGAGCTTGGCGCCAGTTGATAAAAGACAGTACTCTACGGTGCGTTCAAGCATGTGCCAGCTTGGAAGCACGGACAGAAGGCTGTCCGAATCGGTTACCGTGATGCTTCCGGGAAGGGTCCGGATGTTGTGCAGGATATTTCCGTGAGTCAGCATGACGCCTTTTGGCTGACCGGTGGTTCCGGATGTGTAGACGATGGTGGCAAGGTCGTCCGCCGTGGCGATCGTCTTGGCCTCCATCTCGTCCTTTTCCGGCTCTCCCTGTTCCAGGATCTGGTCCAATGAAAAGATGTCGTTTTGCGGATCGCTCTTTGCTCCGCGTTCCATGACAATGATGTGACGGAGCTCGGGGAGCCGGGCGCGCATCGAAATTGCCGCGTCAACGAAGCTCTTTGCCTGGATCAGCAGAATGGAGCAGCCGGAGTGGTTGAGGATATACTCCATCTCTTCGGGAAGGGTATCGGCTCCCCGCGGAACATCGACCGCCCCGAGCTTCATGCAGGCCAGGTCGGTGATGAGCCATCGCGCCGAGTTGTCCGAGAAGATTCCAACCCGGTCCCCCGCCTTGACGCCGAGTTTTCTGAAACCTGCGGCGCAAGCGAGGACCTGGTCGGTGAGTTCATTATAGGTGTAAGAACTCCCTCCCGATGCGGTTTCACGAGTGAGAGCTACTCGATCTCCGTGCGGAGAGGGTTGCCTACGAACAAGATCTCCCAGATTCCGAAGCACTTCACACCTGATCTTTGGGTCTGCGGTTTCTCGGGTTACCTGATTTGTTTTTCTTCTTCAACCGGGAGAGCAGGTCGTCGAGTTCGTCAACTCTTCGTCCAAAGTGAGCCATGGCGGCGGCCACCGGCTCCGGCTTTTCCATGTCGACTCCCGCATCTCGAAGGAGATCAAGAGGGAACTTGGCACAGCCACTGGACAGGAAGTTGAGATAACTTTTGAGCTGTTTTCGTCCGCCGTCGAGGACCCGTTGGCTGAGGGCAATGGCTGCGGACATGCCGGTGGCGTACTTGTAGACGTAGAACGCCCGGTAGAAGTGGGGAATCCGGAAGCATTCGAGTCGAAGCTCCTCATCGAGAACAAAATCAGGCCCGAAGTAGGTTTGGAGTAATTTCCAGTATTCTTCCTGGAAGCGATCGACGGTGAGTGGTTCGTTCTCTTCGGCGAGTTCGTGGGTAATTTTTTCGAACTCCGCGAACATGGTTTGGCGCAGGATGGTCCCACGGATGTCGTCGATTTCCTTGTTGATGAGATACGCTCTCTCCTCATCGGTTTTTGCCTGGGAGAGAAGATATCCGGAAAGCAACTGTTCGTTGAAGGTGCTTGCCACTTCGGCCACGAAGATCGTGTAGTTGTAATACTGATAAGGTTGGTGCTTACCCGAATAGTAGGAATGCATGGAGTGCCCAGCTTCGTGGGAAAGGGTGAACACGTGGTCCAGCACCGTCGGCTGAAAGTTCATCAGGATGTAAGGGTCTCCGTCATAGCTTCCGCAGCTGAAGGCCCCGCTTGACTTCCCTTTGTTCTCGTATCGGTCACACCAGTTGCCTCGAAGGCCTTTGTCCAGAACCCGGACATATTCTTTCCCGAGAGGAGCGAGAGATTTTCCGATGAGGCCAATCGCCTGATCGAAGTTGGTTCTCATCTTCTGGCTGCTGATGATCGGTAGGTAGGTGTCGTACTGATGGATGTCCCGAAGGCCCATGGCTCGCCGTCTGACATCGTAGTATCGATAGAGGGAGGGAAGGTGGTCATGGACCACGCTGATCAGATTGTCATAAACCGAGACCGGGACGTTGTCGGAAAAGAGAGCGGCTTCCCGGGCACTCTGGAAGTTTCTCACTTTGGCCTGATAAACGTCTCGTTGGATGGAGCCGTTCAAGGTTGCCGCAAGGGTGTTTTCGTGTGCCTTGTAGTGCGAGTAATACTGGGTAAATGCGGTCTTCCTGACCTTGCGACTGGTGGAATGGAGGAGGGTTGAAAAGCTACCGTGACTCAGCTCGACACCCTGTCCGTCTTCGTTCTTGACGATTCCGAACGCCAGATCGGAGTCATTCAGCTGGCTAAAGACCCGGTTTGCCGTGTCGGACATCTGTCCCTGCATGGCAAGAAGACGTTCTTCTTTTGGGCTGAGAGTGTGCTTCTTGTATCGTCTCATTCTTTCCAGCATCAACCGGTAGGGCTCAAGAGCCTTGGCGGAAAGAAGCTGGTTCATCTTTTTTGTCGGGATGGCCATCAGTTCAGGCTGGATATAACTCCCCAGTTCGGCTGCCTGTCGGGCGGTTCCCTGGAATCGGGACATCATGGCCTGATAATGACTATTTGTTTTATCTTCAGCGGATTTGAGGAATGCGTAGGTTCCAAGTCGCTCTCCCATCCGATCGAACGACAAATCAAACTCAAGGCAGGAGAGAAGGGCCTTGGGAGACGACCCCAACTTGCCCCGAAAGGTGGAAAAACGGGGGATCATCCGCTCCCATTGCTTGTACGCTTTTTCCCAGGCTTGGTCCCCGGAATAGAGTTTCTTGAGGTTCCACTGGTCGGACGGCTTGACCTTGCTGCGAGGAGGGATGGTTTTGACTCTTGCCATGCGGTCTTTCCTTATGCAACTCTGGGGTTTTCGTTCATCCGTTTGATGAAAAGAAAGCTTAGTTGGTGGACGGTGCTTTTCAACTGCAGGACCTCCTACTCGGATGACTTTTCTCTCTTCCACTTCGTCGGACCCATCTAGCACCGCCCAGGACCAAAGCTCTGGCCGTGGGCGCCGGGGGCATTATTTTGTCCTTCTTACCGTGCTCATTGTCCTTGTCGGGGGCGGCATTTCCACGATCCAGCTGCTGTGGGGCCCGGGCGGGGAGGCCGTGTTCAGTACCTTTCGGATCGAAAGGAACCCGGACCGGGCCGGTTTGATCGTCAACCTCACTCTCACCGGGATCCGATCGAGCACGAGCCTCCGCCTCACGAGTCGGGCGGCCCAGTCTTTGATCACGAGAGGGAATCTTTCCGTGGTGGACGGGGCCGGAAATCCCGTTCCATTTGGCCCGGAGATCCGAAATGTGGAAGTTCGCTCGAGAGCGGGGAAGCCTTTTCAACGATCTCACGAGGACTGGGTTGTCTCCGCCGAAGGGCCCCTCCCGTCCGAACTTCACGTTCGCTACACCGTGACCAGCGTGACGGCGGAAAGCGGCGAGGGGCCCGCGTACACCGGTCCTGAGAGCGGTTTACTGACAGGATCCCAGGCCTTTTTGTTTCCCGGGGAAGATTCCCGGGTTGGGGGAAACCTCAGGTGTGTTCTTGAAGCCCAGGATGTCTTCTTGATGGAAGATGACCGGGTTGCTGAACCGTGGGAGCGGCTTGGGGGGGCCCTTTTATTTTACGGGCGCTTTGAGGAGTGGAGGCTCGGGGAAGAAAGAGGAGGGCCCCGTGTGTTCCTCGATCGGAATCTACCCGACGAGAGGCTTCGCGAGCTGAGGGCTCAGGCGGAGACCCTGTTTGGCCGTCTGGAAGGTCTTTTTCTCCTACCCCGGGATCTTCCCGTTGTGTTCCTTTCCGGGCCCGAGAGCGGGTCGAGTCTCCTCACTCCCCGGGATTGTTTCGGGATCGGTGTGGATATGGATCTTTCGAGGCCGTCCTGGCGGTGGGAGCAGGTGGTCCGGGCTTGTGTGTCCCGATCTCTTCGTTCCATTTCTCCGCGTCCTGAGGATGCCTGGTTTTTTGATGCATTTCCTGGATTTGTTGCGGGTCGTCTTCTTGGAGAAGTCGGGCTGGAGGATCCAGAACTTCGCTTGCGGAGACAACGGAGAAGCTATGCCCTTTCTTATCGCAAGGACCGATCCTTCTCGCTCGCCAGATATGCAACAGCACCAGGATCGGTGAAGACCCTCCTTCGTGAGGCGGTTTCTCCCCTCGTCATGCATCAGATGGAGGCCGAGCTAGGACGGGAAAAGGGAGACCTGCTGGCGGTAGTCAGTCGTTGTCTCTCCGACGAACCAGCGCGTTTGAAGGAAGGCCTCTGCGCCAGGGTTCTGGATCTCACCCGAGAGGACATGCTTCCTTTGTACCGAAAGTTCGTCGGAGGAAACGAATCCTTGCTTCCTTCCTCGCCGCCTCCTTTTTCCTCCGAATCGCTGATGGAGGGATCATCGTCCACGTCGCTTCGGCTTCTCGTCAGCTCGAGAACCAGGGGAGACATGGAATCCTGTGCGGGTTGCCCGGGACGGGAGGAGCGAATGGAGCGTCGCCGGGAGATGGCGAGCGAGGAGACGGCCGAGCTTCCCCTCCTTGTTTTCGATGCTGGCATCTTTCTTCCTCCGGCAACTTTTTCACGACGTCCTGGTGTCGAGACGTTGGAGTCCCGGCTTGAGTCTCTGGGGCAAGTTCCGTTTCACGTGCTTGTTGCTTCGGCAGAAGATCTTCTCCACGGTGCCGACATGTTAGTTCCGGCGGCCGACGCCTATCCGTTTGACCTCTTGTCCGCCAATGTCCGAGGCCTGGAAGAGGAGCGTCTATTTCTTCCGTTCTCCGTACTTCCCTGGGGGAACTTGACTGCAGGGGTCATCGGGGTTTCGGCTCCGTTAGCGGACCTGCAGATGAGTCGTCTGCAAGAAAAGAACATGGATGGAATCGTGTTCCTGGACCCGGTGGTGGAGTCGATCTCGCTTGCCAAAGACCTCCGTACTCAGGTGGACCTGGTTGTTGTTGTTGGCGCTCTATCGCCGGCTGCTATTCGCAAACTGGTGAAGACCCCGGGTCTGATCGATCTTGTCGTTTCCACGGATCGTTTTCTGGAGGGCCTTCCTTTTTGGGATCGATCGGGCCATGCCGACGGGACCGTTGTGCTGTATCCGATGTCCGGGCCCGAGGGAATGGACGAAGCCGTCCTGTTTGTGGATCCTTCTCAGGCGAAATGCCGCATTTCACGTTTTGAATGGCGAAAGCGGATGTGGTCGGAATAGTTACAGTCGGACTACATCTTGACGATGATTTGTCCCACGTCCGAGCCGCAGTTGGGCGGGCAGTAGTAACCATCTCGAGATTCGCATTGCTCGCGCATGACCATGAACACGGTCGGCGGAATTTCGGGGTTCGTCACGATGGGGGAGACATACTGTCGACAGTCTTCGTGTTCATCGAGGTTCGTGGTGTCTTCGATGAGTCCCTGGGATAGGTGATAGATGTGGGTCGCCTGAAGAACTCCATCCGCACCCGGGCTGAAGGCCAATCGGTAGAATCCACTCCGGTTGCCGAAGTACTCGATGGCTGAGCTCACTTCGCCGGTTCTGGTCCGGAATCGAGCGAGAACTCCGATGCGATGAGGGATGGCCCGATAAGGAATCTCGGGTACGTAGAGCGAGACGACCGTGCCGTCGGCGGACCGCTTCAGTTTTCCGTGTCGCAGGAAGAGTCCGGTTCGTTTATGAATGAAGTGGGCGAGGAGAGCTTCGTCGTCGATGTCCCCTTCCGGAACCCCATCGATTCTTCCGTACCGACCACTTCCAACAAGACCAATCGAAGCGCCTCTGATGTCCTGAAAACCCTCGTCTGACGTGGCGACGATGAAGAGCCCCATTTTGCGCTCAGCCGGATTCGGAAAGACTTCAACGGACACGCCGGCAGCCTGGGACCCGTGGGTCTCATCGTGAATGAGCGGTGAGGTTTGAAGTGCAACCTCTTGGCCATCGGATTTCCCGTCGAGATCAGTATCGGCTTCAAATGGATTGGTACCGAGAAGTGCTTCGACCTGATCGGGGAGACCATCGACGTCGGAATCGAGGGATGCTTCGGGATCGTGGAAGGATTGAGCGTGTGTAACCTTGGCGTCTTGAGTCGACAGAGCGATTCCCAAGATCAAAATCAGACCGACCAGGACAAACAAAGAAATTGAGATCGAATGCCCGGTATCGTTAGTAGGCGTCCTCATGGTGATCATCATTCCGACGGCTAAGGCCAACCGTATTGCTGGTTCGGTGCGGCGTTACCGCGACCGAAAATAAAGGTGACTCCGGGGCTCGAAGGAGCGAGCCCTTTCTTCTCATTCACCTATACGGAATTCGGGCCTTACCGCTCCCTTCTTTTCTTTCACTTCGAAAACCCAGTTTCAGCCTCTCGGGTCTCAATTAGCTGCACTCTCTATTCTAGAGTGAAATGGGCGTTCATTCAATGTGTAGCGTCCCTGGAATCAAAGAAACCCAAAGGTTGACTTGATTGGCTTGACCACTATAATCCTGCTCTTCTTTGGCCCAGAGGGTCACGGGCGGGTGTAGCTCAGTTGGTAGAGCACAACGTTGCCAACGTTGTTGTCGTCGGTTCGAATCCGATCACCCGCTCCAATTTTTTCCCCACCTAATCATCAAGAGTGAAGCGTTTTAAGACGTTTTGGTCTCTTTTGACTCAGCCTTCCAGCGGTGGGATCCATTCTCCGTTTGGGGCATTCTTGTGCCCGAATTTGAGAGCGAGTGGCCATTTGTGCTGTTGCCTGGCAGCTCGATGCTGTGGTCGGCAAGAAGGCGTTTGAGATCAGGTACCATTCGCTCGGCCGCGATTCGGCCTTTGAGGATGTACTCGTAGTGTCCCTCAAAATCGGCCCAATGGGTCCCTCTCACATCCGATCGGATGATCGCAGATGCCCTCTCCAGGACCTGTTTTTCCAGGAAATTGGCGGCGATGCTGGTGACTCGGAGGACGACGTCGATCCCGGTGGCGTCCTCAGGGACGGTGGGGAAGCTCCCGTTTCCACCGATCACCGAGGCGATGACGATGTCGGCGCCAGCATCATAAGCTGATGTGACCGGGATGGAGTTAACGAAACCGATGTCGACGAGGCGCTTGTTGCCCACAGGATGGGGCGGAAAGTAGCCCGGTAGGCTGGCGCTCGCCACCAGGGCATTGACCAGCTCTCCTTCGGACAACAGAACTTCCTCTCCTGAAACCAGATCCAGGGTGGCGGCATGGAAAGGAATGCGGGTGTCCTCGAATGTTGCATCGCCAAGGAGGGATCGGATCGACTCCTCGAGGCGTTCAGTCTTGAGGAGAGACTGGCGGGTGACGAGGAGCTGGTAGGCAATCCGTTTCTTGACGGCCTGGGTCATGGCCGAGAAGAACGATATCCTGCCTTTTGACTTTTGAAGAGGAGTTCGGCGAATCTTGGAGCGCCGAAAATTCTCGGAGCGTGTGTGTTCGCTGATTTGATGGACGAGCTCGTCGATGTCGGGGGACAGGCTGTACAAGGCTCCTACGATGGCTCCGGCGGAGGTACCGACGATCAGATCAACCGGTATCCCTTCTCTTTCGAGGACATGGAGAACTCCTAAATGAGCGAATCCCCGGGCTCCTCCCCCTCCCAAGGCCAGAGCGACTTTCGGTCGTTTGTGGCTGGAAGGCAACGATGTATTGCGCTCCTTCATAGATCTCCGTATTTGACGGACTTCACCGGTCCCCTGGCCGACCCCGCCCTATCACCAGGTTACCTTTTCTGGATTCCTGGAGCCCAAGCCGCGGAAGGTCCCCGGAACTGATCGTCTTTTCGGGGAGGATTCCCGAAGTAAACGGTCAAAAAACCATTCCTGAAGGGATGTTAGGGGAGAGATAGTCCTTGACCTGCCTCCCCGTCGGACCCATCATCTTTGTCGGCTTACCCAGATTATCCTGCTGTCCGTCACGGAGAACACGATGAGAGATACGAAGATGCGTCTCAGGGATCGAATCGTTTGGGGCCTCTCTTTGGGGCTTCTTTTTGCCCTGCCGGATCAGGCCTCGGCTCAGATCGGCTGTGAGCCCACCGGCGGAACGACTCTATCGGCCACTCCCTGCAAGATCGGTGAGCAAATCCAGATCACGGTCAGTGGGCCTGCGAATTCGCCCTTTGCGTTGTTCGGATCGTTTGATCCGGGCCCAACCTCGACTCCGTTTGGTGACCTTTGTTGTTCCACCAGTCCGGCAGCTGGTTTTCGCATTCTGATCAACAGTATCCAGGGGGCCGATCCCACCCTCGACCCCACAGGTACATTTGTCCTTTCTCCCAACGTCCCGAATAACACCGGGTTGCTGGGGCGATCCTTTTTTCTGCAGTCGGCGACGAGTGCGGGAGGGATCGAGCTGTCGAACAGCCACACCTTGATTGTTGGACAGACAGGCTCCCATCAGTCGGTCGTGAATGATCTTTCCGAAGCCCGATCCCTCCATGACGTAACGGTTCTCTCCGATGGTCGGGTTCTCATCGTAGGAGGCGGTGCCGGAAGTCTTGTGGCTCCCGAAGCCACCAATTCGGCTGACATTTATGATCCACGGTTCAAGGACCTGGTTGCAACCACAGGCATGATGGGATTTCGGCGGGCGCTACACGCGACCGTTCTGCTTCCCAGTGGACGTGTCCTTGTTTGTGGCGGGGTCAATAGTCTTTCCGTGGTTCACGATAACGCCGAGGAGTTTGACCCGGTCACGGGCACTTTTTCGCCGGTTGGAAGCATGGGATCCCCCCGTGCGGGTCATTCCGCTTCGATTCTGCCGGACGGTCGAGTTCTGGTTGTTGGAGGAACGACGACCTTTGCCGACGTCGGATCTGCTTTTGGAAGCGCCCTTAACACGGCAGAAATCTACGACCCGGTGACGCAGCTGTTTTCCACGGTAGCGTCCACGTTGAGCGAAGCCCGGCTACTCCACACGGCTACGGTGCTGCTCGATGGGGATGTGCTTGTTGCCGGGGGAATTGAAGATGCCGGGCTCTTTGATCTTCCGGTGCTGGCTTCGTCGGGTGAGATCTTTGATCATGTTACTGAGACATTCGGTGGCGCCGGTGGCCAGGTCACGAGCCGAGCTGCACACGGAGCAATCCGGTTGCCCTCGGGCGAGGTCTTGATCGCGGGGGGAGTGAACGGATTTACGTCTGCCATCAGCGGTTGTGAACTCTTTACACCCGGGTCCGGGTTTAGCTCGACCGGGAGCCTCCCGCTGGCGAAAGCTGCGGCAATGATGGCGCTCCTTCCGGACGGAACCGTCCTGGAGACAGGAGGCCTTACCGGGTCCCTGGTTGCACCGTCTGGCTCGGTCAATGCGTCGATCTACGACCCACAAACTGGAGTCTTCACCGCGACGGGTTCTCTTTCTCAAGCAAGAGGCGCTCACCGCATGGTCGCTCTGACTGATGGCACAGTCCTTTCGATCGGTGGAGCTGCGGATGATGTCACGGTGCACGCATCTGTTGAGCGCTACTATCCTTGAGTCTAAAGTCAATCTGGTGGGTCGTCTGACGAGCCACTGATCGTTCATGGGTGATCACCAAAGAACTCGAGGCCGGGACCCTTCCCGGCCTCGGAAGCAGCCGTAAAGCTCCCTCGCTTTTCTGCATTTCATGATGAATCTTTCAACTCGGTCATCGCGTCCGGGTTAGAGGTCCCCTTCCTTTTCTCCTGACCGAATCCCGGCTCGTTTGATTGGCAGGTTCCCCCAGAGCGAGGTATAGTTTGTCTAGTCTAGATCAAATGTATTAAGTGGCGTTAGGATCGATCCGGTGAATTACTCATCGGATCCGGAGTCTTCAGATGAGTTTGATCGAAGCAATGGCCGGAGCGTTTGTGTTGGTGGTTGCCATCCTGGGGATGGCTTCTCTCTTGACGCAATCCGAACAATTGACCCGACACGCGAAGCAGACGCGAAATGCGTATTCGGCTGCTCAAGAACGGATGGAGGATCTCCGTGAGTATGCCCGCTTGAACTTTGATCGGCTCGAAGACAACTACGACGGGGTTGGTTTTGAAGTTGACGGACTCACCTCTCTTGCTGGGGACCTGGACGGTTTGCCCGGACTCATTGAAGTGGTCAAGTCTGATCCAAACGATCTGGATTCCAGGCTCCTGGATGTGACCGTTTCCGTGATGTTCACCGGTGTGTCCGGTGTACGAACCGTTGACGTTCAAACCCGCCTTGCGCCGCGATAATTCCCGAGCCGAACGAGAACCGAGAAGAATGACTGACAAAACAAAGATTCGAGATGTTCAGACCGCCAGGTCATCCGAGGCAGGAACGACCGCCATCGGAATGATGTTCTCAACCGTGATCTTCGCTGCCCTCATTGCGGGAGCGATGGGTTTGATTACTACCGGTCGGAACATGGTGTCCACCGGCGCCGAGAGATCTGATCTTGAAGAAAGAGCGGGTATTGTCTCGGCGAGAATCGCTCGAGAACTTCTCGGGGGACGGATCACCGTGGATCCAGGAGGCGGCAATTCACTGACCTTCCGCAAGAATCGGCAGGGCATTGACGCTGTTACCGGCGAGGTTGACTGGGAAGCGGAGGGGCCGATCGTGTATGCGTTCGCCCTTGTTCCTGGAGAGGCCGAAAACGGGCTGGACGACAACGGCGATGGTCTGGTGGATGAGGGGCAAATCGTCCGCATCGAGAATGATGTGGCGACGGTTGTGTCAACGGGTGTTCGAGACGGCGGGCTGTCTTTTACGCGAACCGGCGAACGGGTCCGGATTGATCTCACTTTGACGGGGCGTGATGGACAGGGGCAGTTTGTTGATGTTGGGACCAGTCGCTTTGTCTACCCCCGGAACTAACCTGAAAGTCGAGCATGGATAGAAACGACAACTCACCTGAGGACGGCACCGTCCTTTTTGCCATGGCACTCCTCACCCTGGTTATTTCCGGGCTGGCGATGGCCTACTACCAGGTAGCGGGAACGGAGACCCTCCTGATCAAGCAGGACATTTCGATTCTGGAAGCCCTCCACGTCGCGGAGGCTGGAATTGATACGTCGATCGATTCTCTGAACCAGGGGTTGCCCGGTGCCATCGTTGCTCCTCAGGCCTTCGGTTCCGGGACGTTTCTCGTTCAGGATTTTGCCGGAGGGCCGGGCCGTCGGGTCCTGCGGTCCAGGGCCGTCGTTGGTGATATTGAACGGAGAGTGGAAGCGGTGGTTGAGGATCGGCCCGGCCTCATGAGGGTCGACTGTTCGGGAGCCGTTTCAGCCGGTTTGTTTGCCTATCTCCTTGGATCCCCAGGCCTCGTGTTGATCGATGGCCGGGATCATTCTCACACCGGGGATCTGGTTCTTGGGATGGGGCGATTTGGAATCTCCACCGCCGGGGATGTTTACGCGTTCGGCGACGCCAAAGTTGGCGGCTACGGCAATGTTCCAATTGTCAACCCCGACCAGAGCGATGGCGTCCTTGACTACGACATCTCCTATGGCGATTTGATCGATAACGATGCTGACGGTGCGATCGATGAAGAGATGTTCAACGGGATCGATGATGACGATGACGGCAAGATCGACGAAGATCTTGTGGGATACCCGTCGGATCCGGATGCCTATCTGGGAGTTCCAACGAACACCCTGAGAGAGGCTGCAATTCGTGGGGGGACTTACTTCTCGTCCCAGCTCGATTACGAGCTCTATCTGACTCTCCAAGGTGGCGGACTGCCGGGTGGACAGGTCATCTATCTCGACTTCGAGCACTGGTATCCGGCCGACTTTGGCGACAACTTGAATCTCTTGCCTTCGATCGTCGTTCACCATCACGAGGAGAATCTAGGATTGACCGAGGAGCTAGAGGGACGCTTCAAGGGTCTTCTTCTTTCCGACAACATCTGGCATTTCACCGGTGGGTTCCAGCTGGTTGGTGCGTCCCATACTTCTGGTTATCAGGTGTGGGGAGCGACCGAACTCGGCGATGTGGTCGAGATTCTGTACAGCGAAGATGTCTTGAATCGTCTTCCTGAACCGAGCCTCAACGGAAACTACCAGGTGATTTCCTGGAGAGAGATTTCCGAGGCAGCGGCTCTGGTGGCGCCCTAGTAGTGTCGTGTCCTTTCCCCGGCTTGTCGCTCTTTCACCACTGATGGAGGTAGGGCCAGGTCAGAAGAGAAATGAGAATCAATGAAGCTTCGTCATTGTGCCTTGGGGGGTCGACTGACCCTGGGAGTCCTCACCAGCTTTGTTCTCACCGCCTCGGCTTTTGCCACCCTGAGTAAGAGAGTCCGGGTTCCGCAGAAGCTATCACCCGCTTTTGACGGGGATGTGGTCGAGCAGGGAACTGTCGAGTCTCTACTCGCCTCCCTTCGAACCGGTTCCGCCATGGAGAGGGCCCAGGCCGCTCTTGCGCTGCGTAACGAAGGTGAGAAAGCTCTTCCTTTTCTTCTCGAAGCTCTTCCGGGAGCCGACTCTAAGACGGGAGTTTGGATCATCAGTCTTCTGTCTGAGATCGAAGGTGAGTCGGCGCGATCGGCACTTCGAAAATGCCTCGATCATTCGGATGCCCGTCTGCGGTGTGCGGCCTCGATGGCGCTTGGCCGGGTGGGCGAGGAAGTCAGTGAGTTTGCCCAGGTGCTTCTTCGCCGAGGAGACAAGAAGGAACGCCGAGCAGTCATCATGCACTTTGCGACCCGGACCGACTCTGAATCGATCGGGATCCTGGCGCGGGCCCTTCGCGATGAGGACTGGGTTGTCCGCAACAAGGCACGTCGAGGTCTCCTTGCACTGATTCCCGATCTGGACGACGCAGGACGCGGTGATGAAATCAACGATGTCTTGTTGATGTCTCACGCATCTCATCTCCCGGGGCCAAAAACGGACGTGATCGCCGTTCTGGCGAAGCGGCAAGATCCTCGGGTCGCTGCCGCTTTGGTTCTGGATCTGTCCAATGTTGACCCCGAAGAAAGAGGGGCTGCAGCCAGTGCGCTGGGCCATTTCGAGGGAGACAATATCGAGCAGGCCTTGCTAAACGTTTCGACCCTGGATCCGGTGGGGACCGTGCGCTGGCACGGTGTTCGCAGCTTGGGTCTCCTCGGGGGAATCAAGGTGATCCCCACTCTGATTCGGAGCCTCCGGGATCAGGATCGCGCTGTGCGACAGGAGGCTCTTCTTGGCCTGACCAGGATTTCGGGGGTTGATCACGGCTTTCACTACTGGCTCTGGGTCGAGTGGTGGAAAGAGTTTCAAAAGGAAAGGGATATCGAGGACGAAGAATCCTTCGGCTCCTAGCGGGTTTCGTCAGTCAGGGGTCTTTAGCCGCTCGTTCTGGACAAGAGGCTCAAAGAATGCTCCAGGACCGTTTCCACCCCAATTGCTTGGAGACACTGATTGTCATCACAGGCGGTTGAACGGCGATTGTGAGCCGTAAGACACGGACTACAGTGATACTCGCTGGTGAGGCTCTTTGCGTTGGGGTTCAAGACTCCGTAAGTCACCGGAGATGCGGGACCATAAAGGGTCACGGTGGGAATCTGGGACAGGGTCGCGAAATGAGCCGGTCCGCTGTCGTTGGTGATCAGTAAGTCCCCGAGGAAGAAGAGGGAGAGAAGGTCCGTCAATCCCTCGTCAAAACCGGCAAAGTTGATGCATCGCTCGCTTCCGATCTGTTCCTTCATGCGGGCGCAATCGGACCGGGATCGTTGAAGGCCGGTGAGGACGATCACCGCCTCCGGCTCGGCAGCAAGAATCCTTTTCGCCAGCTCGGCAAAACGGTCATATCCCCAACCCCGAATGGCGAGAAGCCCCGGATCCGGGTTGATGAGGATGAGACGATGACGCTCGTGGTCAAGTCCGGACCATTGTTCGGTCAAGAGAGACCGAAAACGCGCCTCCCGACCTTCGTGCCGTTCGCTTGTCGGCGGCTCGACCTTGAGATGGTCAAGAGTTCCTTTGAAGGACGGGTATTCCTCCGGGCGAATCAAGGCCTCAACGAGAGCTAGATAGTTGTAGACGATATGAACATTGGAGTTGAAGCTCACCTTGTGGGTCAGGAAATCTCCCCGGTAAAGACCGGCAGTGGTGGTGCTGCAAAACCCGGACTTTACCGGCGCAGCAGTAAGCCAGCTGAGAATGGCGGTAAAGCAACTGAAGAGTTCAAGGTCGATGACAACGTCGAACTTGAGACGGCGAAAAAGGAAGAAGAGCTGGAACACGCCGGCAGCGATCTGAAACAGGTTGTCATGTTTAATGGTGTGGATCCGCTCCGGCTCGATGAGGCCGACGATCTCGATCCCTTCCCGATTGGGCTGGAAGATGAGGAAGTGGATCTCGGTATCGGGGTGATTCTCCTGGAAGCGTCGAAGGGCGGCCGCACAGATGACGGCGCTTCCCATCTCCGAAAGTTCGATGAAGAGTGCGCGTTTGGGCGTCGGATTCGGTCGCTTGCGGGGAAGAATTTTGGACAGAAGGGTGGCCATGAAGCACAGCGGTGTGCCCACCCAGGTGTCCACGATTCGCATCGTTCCGATCTTCATGGAGCCATCCTAACCCGCATTTGCCCCTACCTTTGGCTGAAATTACCCGTTTCAATCATTCGTGACGGTGAATCTGTGGTGCCGCTTCTTGCCCGCCCGAAGGGCGATTTTTCCTTCCTGGACGTCTTCCCCGGTGATGACGCGCTCCGGATCAGACATTCGCTCTTCATTGAGATAGGCCCCCCCTTGTTTGATGAGGCGCCGGGCTTCGCTTGCTGACGTGGCGAGATCGGCCCGGGTGAGGAGCTCGATGAGCCGAGGGGTCTGTTCCAGATCGGAAGTGGTCAGTGAGCTCGTGGGGATGCCTTCCTCTGACTTTTGGAGCTTTCCACTTGCCTTCAAACGGAGATCCACCGAGGGAAGGTCCGATGTCGTCTCGATTCGTCCATCCGGGTCGGCAGATCCGAATTCAGCCACGGAGGCGGCATAGGATTTCTCAGCCTCCGGAGCACCGTGGGTGATTTTTGTTGCTTCAAAGGCGAGGATCTCTTTTGCCCGGTTGATATTGGCCTCACAGATGGCGTCGCACTCGGACGCAGGAAGAAAGGTGTAGAGTTTTGCCATCTTTGCCACGTCTCGGTCGTCGAGATTGCGCCAGAACTGGTAGTAGTGGTAGGGGCTCGTTTGCTCGGCTTCGATCCAGATCGCGCCGGCAACCGACTTCCCGAATTTTTCCCCGGCTGAATTGGTAACCAGGGGGAACGTCATCCCGTAGGTGGACTTTTTCGATACCCGGCGGGCAAGGTCAATTCCCATGACGATGTTGCCCCACTGATCCTGTCCTCCCATCTGGAGGATGCATCCGTGGTCTTTTGCCAGGACGGCGAAGTCGTAAGCCTGAAGAAGCATGTAGTTGAACTCAAGAAAGGAAAGGCCGGTTTCGAGCCGAAGCTTCACGGATTCGGCGGTGAGCATGCGGTTCACGCTGAAATGCCGGCCGATTTCTCTTAGGAAATCGATGTAGTTGAGATCACCGATCCAATCCAGATTGTTGAGGAGTTTTGCCCCCTCCTCCCCGAAGTCCAGGTACCGTCCGAGCTGAGTTTTCAGGTATTCACAGTTCTTGTGCAGGGCGTCCTTGTCGAGGAGTGTCCGGGCCTCAGTTTTCCCGGATGGGTCTCCGACCATTCCGGTGGCCCCTCCCACGATGGCTATGGGGCGGTGTCCGGCCCGCTGGAGGTGAACCATGGCCATGATTGGAACCAGGTTCCCCACGTGCATCGAGGTGGCCGTGGGGTCGAATCCCACGTAAAACGTTACAGGGCCGCCGCCGAGGAGCTTCCGCAGGTTTTCTTCATCCGTAGTCTGGTAGAGGAAGCCTCGTTCCTGAAGTGTGTCAAAGACGTTCGTAGACATGGTTCCTTCCCGTCGTCGGGGTCAAAATGGGTTTCTGTTTCCCAGCACTTTATCTTGCACCTTGCCCGGGAAGAGCTATTCTGTTGGGTTTTTGCACTCCAAATTGAAGTCGCTACCTTCTCCGGCTAGGGGAGGGTGGCAAGAGAAATAGCATCGGAAGGAATCATGGCGAAGTCCAGGACCAGACCCAATGCCCCCAAACGAGGGGTCAAGCGGATCTCCAAGCTGAACAAGATGTACGCTCACCTCAACAAGGACGGGAAGCCCATCACCAAGGTCTACCCGAACCCGCCCAAGAAGAAAACGGAAGATGAGGCCGAAGATAAGGGCGAAAAGTAGACTCGCCTCGGTTTTTTGTCAGTTCCTGACTTCGAGCCCCAGCCATCCTGCAATGGAGGCAGCGATTCTGTCCTCGATCGTGGGCCAGTCGACCTCTTCTTGGTCCAGTTCCCGAGCGATCGACGTCATCACCGATGCGTCGAGGCCACAGGGATTGAGCCGGGTGAACGCTGATTGCGGGGTCGTTACGTTGAGGGCGAGGCCGTGATAGGTCACCCACCGTTTCACCGCGATGCCGATGGACGCAATCTTTCGTCCATTGACCCAGACACCGGTCAGTCCGTCGACTCGATCTCCAGATAGTCCAAGAGGACCCAATGCGTCGATGATCGATTGCTCCAGGGCCCGGAGGAATCGAGAAAGATCTCGACGCTCGTTCACGAGATGGACGATCGGGTAGGCCACGAGTTGACCCGGCCCGTGATAAGTTGCGCCTCCGCCTCTCTCAATGGAGATGACCGGGGTCGTATCCGCACCCAGGACCTCATTGCTAGCTCCTTTTTTTCGCCCGACGGTGATGACCGGGGGATGAGTTACAAAGAGGAGATGATCACCGATCTCGCCCAGGATCCTCTTGTCTCTTAACTCTTGCTGGAGCAGCCAGGCTTCCTCGTAGGCAAGAACGCCGAGCTTTCGGACCGAGAGCTCGAGATTCATGGACGGAGTGTCCGGTCTGAGGAGAAGACCTTACTTGGTGAGGGCATGGATCGCCTCGCCGACCACCGCGCGAGCCGCCTCCGGGAGCGCCTCCGCCAGGGTCGGATGGGCGTGGACGGTGAGACTGATGTCTTCGATGTCGGCTCCGAATTCCATGGCGAGGCCGGCTTCGGCCACGAGCTCAGAGGCTTCCGCTCCGACGATCGAGACCCCCAAGATCTCGTTGGTCTTGGCATCGGCAATCACCTTGACGAACCCATCCGTGGCGTCTGTGGTCAGTGCTCGGCCAAGACCGATGAAGTTGTACTTACCGACCTTGACGTCGATGCCTTTTTCCTTGGCCTCGTTCTCCATGATGCCAACCGACCCGATCTCCGGGTCGGTAAAGACGACCGCAGGCATTGCGCGATAATCGAGAACGACATTTTTCCCGGCAATGACTTCGGCGGCGACCTCGCCTTCTTTGCTCGCTTTGTGAGCAAGCATGGGGTTGCCGACAACATCACCGATTGCATAGACGTTGGAAACGGAGGTCTGCAGCTTGTCATTCACGGGAATGAAGCCGCGATCATCCGTCTTGATACCGAGGGCGGCGAGACCAAGGTTGTGGGTATTGGGTTTTCGTCCGACGGTGACGAGGATCTTGTCAGCCTCGAACTCCGTCTTTTTGCCTTTGATCTCAAGAGAAGCCGTCAGGCCATTTCGGGTCTTCGTGTAGCCCAGCGCTTTGGACTTGAGGTGGACGTCGACCTTCATCTTCTTGAGTTTTCTCGCGACGACTTGAGTCAGGTCTTTGTCAAATCCGGGAAGGAGAGAATCCATCATTTCGACGATCGTTACCTTGGAGCCGAACTTGGCGTACAGGGTGCCGATTTCCAGGCCGATATAACCGCCTCCGATGACCAGGAAGCGTTCCGGAAGTTCGGTGAGGTCGAGGGCGCCCGTGGACGAAAGGATGTTCTTTTCGTCGAATTCAAAGCCTGGAACCTGGGCCGGGGTGGAGCCGGTTGCAATGATGAAGTTCTCCGAACGAACCTCCGTGGTTTTTCCCGATCGATCCGTGATCTCGATCCGGTTTCTGTCGAGAAACTTCACCGTGCCGGTAAACGTGTCTACATCGTTACCTTTGAGAAGGCCGCCGACTCCGGTCGTGAGGCGCTTGACGATCGAGCTCTTCCATTTTTGCAAGGTGATGAGGTCCATGCTTGCGTTGTCGACGTGAATCCCCATTTTGTCCGCGGTGCGGATCTTATCGAGGGTCTTCGACGCCGTGATCAACGCCTTGCTCGGGATGCAGCCCACGTTGAGGCAGACCCCGCCGAGATTGCCTTTGTCGGCGATTCCGGTCTTGATTCCGAGCTGGGCGAGACGGATGGCGGCGACATAGCCCCCGGGGCCGGCTCCAATAACAAACGCTTGGTATGAATTCCCCATCGATGGTTTTCCTCTGTCACTCTCGAGTGTTGGGTGAGCAGTGATTGGTTCTTTAAGGGTTCGCAAGTTCTTGTCTGCGTGACCTGGTGGTCTGACTCACCCCACTAGGGCCTGGAGCCACGGCGGTCTCGCCCTCCTCTTCGCTTCCGTCTCGCAGGCGGCCGGTCGCCGGTGCGTTCAGAAGAGTCCTGCGCTCGACTCTGAGAGCTTCGGTTTTCTTCTGATGGTTGATCTGCCTTGCCTTGTTCACCTTCCTTCTTCGCCGGGCTCCGACGACGCCTTCGTCGACGGGGAACCTCAGATCCGCCTGAAAGCGGGAGTCCCATGAACATCTGTGCCTGCTCTTTGAGGTGGGGGAGCTGGGTGGCGTAGACATCTTCAAACATCGACGCGAGGCTCGGGCGGGGCTGGGTCTCAACCTTCTTGATTGCCGTGATGAGCTCGTTTTCGACCTTGCCAATCAGCTCGTATTCTTCATCCCGGCTCCAGAGGTTCTTGTCCATCAGAACGTTCCGGAAGCGACGAATCGGATCTTTCTTTTTCCAGGATTCGACTTCGGCCTCGTCTCGATATTTGGTCGGGTCATCGCTCGTTGAATGGGCTCCCATTCTGTAGGTGAGAGCCTCGATCAGCGTTGGCCCTTTCCCTTCGCGAGCTCGATTGACCGCGGCATGGGTGGCGTTGTAGACCTCAAGGATGTTGTTTCCGTCGACCCGAACCCCGGGGAATCCGTAGGCTTCGGCTTTGATGGCGATTGTTTCCGAGGCGGTCTGAGCCTTCCAGGGCATCGAAATTGCCCATTGATTGTTCTGGCAGAAAAACACCACGGGGGCGCCAGCAACACCGGCAAAATTGAGAGCGGTGTGAAAATCCCCCTCGGACGTCGCTCCGTCTCCCATGTAAGAGAGGATGACCGTCTTGTCGCCGAGGATCTTGGCGGCCCAGGCCATGCCGGTTGCATGAGGGAGTTGATTCCCGATGCAAGAGGACCAGGAAACGACACGCACCGCTTTGTCTGCGTAATGGCTCGGCATCTGCCGGCCCTTGGTTACGTCTCCAGCAGTTCCAAAGCACTGGGCGACGTAGTTCTCCAGCGGCCAATCCCGAACAAGCATGGTGCCCCCTTCGCGAAGAGCGGGAACGATCCAGTCCTCGTCTGAAACGGCAAACGCGGATCCCACGACTGCTGCTTCCTGTCCGGTGGCTGACCCGTAGAACGAGATTCTTCCCTGTCGCTGAAGCTTCAGCATTCGCTCATCGACGACCCGAATCTTGACCATGCATCGGTACATGTCTCGAAGGGTTTCGTCGGGGAGATCGGTCCCGGTGTTCCGGGGCGCCTCAGGTTTTCGAGAAGGCTTCCTGGGGGGTGCGCTGCGGGTCCGAGGTTCTCGAGTCGATGGTTCCCGGTCCTCGGTTTTCCGTGAGCGCTCCCGAGGCTGTCGAGTTGAATCCGATTTGCTGGGTCGTGAATCCGGACGGCTGCTCCTGGAATCGGACGAGCTTCGTGGGGCTCGATCCGAGGACGGTGCGCTGGAGCGGGAGCGACCTCGCGGTGCACGGCTGGCGGGTTTAGCATCCGCATCCGACTCATCCCGTTTGGGCTTCTTTGATTCGACCGGTTTAGCTCGAGGCTCTTCTTTTGGCGGGCTCTCTTTTTTCTCCGGCCTGGATGGTGGAGCAGTGCCAAAGCCTACTTCGTCGTCGTCACCCAGGATGCCGGCACCCCAGCCTTCGCCGTCGGAGGGGCCGCTGGTGCTTTCGGAGCCCTCCGAGGTTGCGGGCCGCGCGCCGGGACGCGGGCGCCTCTTCTTTACTTGTTTCCGCCTCACTAACCAATCTCCTCGCTTCACCTGTCAGGGAATCTCGACACAAGATGTGGAGTTCCGGCTACTGTTAGACGAGATCCAAGAACAGCTGATTTGGATTCTCAAGGATGGTCTTGATCTCTTGGGTGAACAGGGCTCCCACATGACCATCGATGACTCGGTGATCAAAGGAAAGGCTGATGTTCATCATTTCCCGGGCCTCAACGGTTTCTTCGTCGACGAAGACCGGGGTCTTGCGCATCTTGTGCACCCCGAGGATTGCGACTTCAGGATAGTTGATAATGGGGGTGGCAAGGAGGCCTCCCAGGGCGCCAAGGTTCGTGATCGTGAAGGTCGAACCTTGAAGGTCGGCGATCGCTGATTTGCCTTCTCGGGCGGCAGCCGAAACCCTGGCGATTTCGGTGGCTAGATCGACGATGGATCTTTGCTCACAGTTCTTCACCACGGGTACGATCAAGCCCGAGTCCGTGGCGGTTGCGATGCCCATGTTGTGCTCTGCTCGAACCACCAGTTCCTGGGCCGCATCATCCATGTGAGCGTTGAGGTTTGGATATTTCCGGAAGCCGTGCTCGAGGGCTTTGATGATGAAGGGCAAATAGGTGAGTTTGGCGCCGCGTGCGGCCGCTACCTCCTTGAGCTCTTCTCGAACCGCCACGAGCTCGGTGACGTCCACTTCCTCCACGAAGGTGAAGTGAGGAGCCGTGAATGCGGATCGAACCATTTTCTCGGCGATCTTCTTTCGAAGTCCGCGGATGGGGATTCGCTGATCGGAGGCAAGGGCCTGAGGAGCCGGAACCGGCTTGGGAGCGGATCGAACCGGAGTTGCCGGAGCTTCGGAGAGGGTTGGCGGCTGGCCAGAACCGGAAAAGGCCTGTACGTCAGCCTTGGTGATTCGTCCCTTGGGACCGGTCCCCGGGATCTGGCCGAGGTCGACTCCCATCTCCCGTGCCAGCTTTCTCGTTGCTGGCGTGGCGAGGACTTTTCCTCCAGGGGCTGCGGGTCTTTGCGCCGCGGCAGGGGCCCTTGAGGGTGCCGATCCTCCGTTTCCGGAGGCGGCTAGTGGCGGGGGGGAAGGAGCGCTTCCACTTGAAGCTGAAGCGGCCATCACTTTGGCGGGCTCCTTCGTTGGTGCGCCGGATCCGTCATCGATTTCGACCATGAGAGCGCCGACGGGGACGGTGTCGCCTTCGTTGAAGTGAAGCTTTGCTACGACTCCTGCCCATGGCGAAGGCACCTCGACGGTCGCCTTGTCTGTCATGATTTCGAGTAGCGGTTGGTCCGCATCGACTTGTTCGCCTTCCTTGACCAACCAGCTGACGAGTTCGCCTTCAACCACGCCCTCGGCCAGATCAGGAAGTTTGAATTGCTGCGTCATCGCTTGTCCTCTCGCCTCTTATTATTGAACCGCTTGGCTTTTTGTTTTTTGGGTCCCGACGTGTGGTGATTCAGAACCGGATCGTATCTCGAATTCCCTTCACGATGCGATCGACCGTGGGCAGGTACTCATGCTCCAAGGTATAAGGGAAGGGAGTGTCAAACCCGGTGACTCGAACGATCGGAGCTTCCAGGTTGAGTAGTGCTTTTTCGGCGATGATGGCGGCGAGCTCGGCTCCGTAACCACAGGTTCGAGGAGCCTCGTGAACAATGACCGCGCGCCCGGTTTTCACCACCGATTCTAGCATTGTGTCTTCATCGAGGGGCAGAAGGGTTCGAAGATCGATGACTTCGACCTTTGATCCGTCTTCTTGTTCGACCAGCTCGGCCGACTCCAGGCATTTGGGAACCATGGCGCCGTAGGTCAAGACGGTCGCGTCAGTTCCTTCTCGGATGACCTTGGCCTTCCCGATGGGAATGGTGTATTCCTCCTCCGGGACTTCCCCCTGTGCCGCCCGATAGATCGGTTTGGGCTCGAGGAAGATGACCGGATCCTCGTCTCGGATCGAGGTCAGCAGGAGACCCTTTGCGTCATAGGGATTTGAGGGTGCGACGACCTTCAGACCCGGTGTATGAGCAAAATAGGCCTCGGGGCTTTGGGAATGATAGTGCCCGCCCTTGATGCCGCCTCCGAACGGGGTCCGGATGGTCATCGGGCAAGTGTACTGGCCGCCTGACCGATAGCGATACTTGGCAAGCTCGTTCACGATTTGATCGAAGGCCGGGTAGATGAAGTCGGCGAACTGGATCTCGGGAACCGGTCGAAGCCCATAAAGGGCCATGCCGATTGCGGTGCCGATGATGCCGGCCTCTGCTAGCGGAGTGTCGATGACCCGGTCCTCGCCAAACTGCTCTTGCAGACCGACTGTGGCTCGAAAAACGCCACCGAATTTACCGACATCTTCTCCCAGGACCACGACTCGCTTGTCTCTTTTCATTTCCAGGTTGAGGGCGTCGTTAACGGCCTGAATAATGTTCATTTTTGGCATTTGGTTTTGTCCTCGTTCCGCGCGTAGTGGCGCGGCCGAAACTCCGTGATCGGACCTTGATATCTTGTGTAGCTCGGGTGAAAAAGTTTCAACCGGACGATTTGCTGAAATGCTCGAGGTGGTACTGCTTTTGTCGTTCGAGCTCCGGTGGGATCTCGGCGTACACGTCGTCAAACATGGTCTCTACCGGAGGAATCCCTAGCTTCTCTGCGTAAACGATCGCTTCGGCGATTTCTGCTTTGATGTCTTCTTCAAGCTTGGCTTGCTTGCCGTCATCCCAGATGCCGCGCTCTCGAAGAAAGCCCCCGAATCGATCGATTGGATCCCGCTCAAGCCAGCTCATGACCTCATCGTCATCCCTGTATTTTCGTGGATCATCGGATGAGCTGTGGGCGCCTCGACGATACGTGACGGCCTCGATCAATGTGGGGCCTTCGCCCGCTCTCGCTCGTTCCGCGGCTTGCTTGGTGACCTCGTAGACGGCAAGGATGTCGTTTCCATCCACCCGGACGCCGGCGATGCCATAGGCCTTCGCCTTGATCACGATGGTCTTGGACGCGGTTTGTTTTTCGAGGGGAACACTGATGGCGTAGCCGTTGTTCCGACAGAGGAAGATGGTCGGGGTCTTGAAGACACCGGCGAAGTTCAGTCCTACGTGGAAATCTCCCTGGGAACTTGTTCCGTCTCCGAAGAAGACCAGCGAGACCATGTCGTCGCCCATGATCTTGGCACCCCAAGAAGCGCCTACGGCCTGAGGGATCTGAGTCCCGACCGGACTCGAAATGGACACGTAGTTATGGTCGCGAGATGAGATGTGGTTTGGCATCTGGCGTCCTTTGATGGGATCGCCGGTGTTGCCATAGAGCTGGCAGACGAAGTCTTTCAGAGTCAGGCCGCGCAGGAAAGCAGCGCCCGGTTCCCGATAGGCGGGAAAGATCCAGTCGCTGTCCTTGAGGGCAAAGGAGCACCCGATGTGGGAGGCTTCCTCGCCGGTGGCGGTCAGGTAAAAGCCGATCCGGCCCTGACGCTGGAGGGTCAGCATTCGCTCGTCGACGAGTCGAACCATGACCATCGTCTCGTAAAGCTTCACGAGGTCTTTTGCCGGGAGTGAAGGTTCCACCGAGGGACCTCCGTTCGGACCCGCGCCAAGCACGGTAACAAGACTCTCAGATGTCAAAGTCTTAGACATAAGCACTTCCAAAAGAATTACGGTTCGGGAGGGAATTGGGGTTCGCCCAAGGATAACTTCCCATTGTCGGTGAGTCACCGACACTCTCATTCCTACCGGGCGTCTGAGGGCGAACATTATAAAGGGTAGGATTGGGGGCCCAACAAAAAAAGTATTGTGGGTTCGTCTGGGCCTCCTTGGCGCATCTTCTCACCACGAAACTCCTCCTCTCCAAGCTAGTCAGATTGTCCTTGCAGGCTCCTCATGTCTCTGCTGTAAAAGTATTTAAGTTGATATTTTTTATGTGGTTACGATTTTTTCATGGATAGGCGCCCCGATCCCGGAGATGTTTGATTGGTTGATTTTTTTGTGCTATCTTAGGCTTTTCATACCGTGGGCTACTTTCCTTGTCTCGTTCCTGGCCAAAAAGGGGTGCCAGGCCGAGAAGCCTCCATCGGCGAACACACGAATCAAAGTGCTTTGAAGAGGTTTTGTCCGTGATTCCACTCCCCCGTCATGCTCCTTTGATTGCCTGGATTCCTGGGTTTCTTTGCCTTCTGGTTCTTCTCGTTGGGGCCAGGTCGTCGAGTTCTCAGACCATCGAGAGCCGCAGAACGGGTCTTCCCGGCGATCGGCTGGGCTATTCCCTGCTTGGTTTTGGCTCAGACCTCATTCTGGGGGCTCCTTACGCCAGTGTCGGATCCATGCGGCAGGTTGGCCGTGTGATCCGGGTCTCGCTGGAAACGGAGGAGGAGGTCTGGTCGATCACAGGATCGGAGATCGAAGAGAACCTGGGCTGGTCCCTTTCGGAGGTCCCTGACCAAAATGGGGACGGAGTTCCTGAGATTTTGGTTGGCGCTCCCGGGCGGGTTCGCGGAGGCGGCGGTGTCGACTTGATTTCCGGTGCCACCGGAGAGGTTTTGCTCGGTTTGACGGACCCGATCGGAGAATCGATTCAACTCGGGTACTCGGTGGAGTGTCTTGGAGACGTCTCCGGGGATGAGGTTGTCGATTTTGCCGCAGGAGGTCCGGCTCCCTTTGACCCCGGATTGGTCATCGTGTTTTCGGGGCTGGACGGGTCTCAGGTTCATCGTTTTTCAGGTGGACAAGGCGGAGATCGTTTCGGGGCATCATTGGCCCTTTTTGCCGATCGAGATGAAGATGGAATTCAGGATCTGCTCGTTGGTGCTCCAGATGCCGGGCAGGGAGGTACGCTCGCCGGTTCGGTGACCCTGTTTTCGGGGGCGACCGGCGAGATCCTGATGCAACTTGAAAGTTCGGTGGTGGGGCGAAGGCTTGGAGAGTCCATTGCCGCACTCGGAGATGTCAGCGACGACGGGGTGGAAGACTTTCTGATCGGTGCCTGGGGGGCCTCCCTTGGCGGACCTGAAACCGGAGCAGCCTTTCTGGCTTCGGGTGCGGACGGGACTCTTCTGACTCGATTTGATGGTGAAACGGCGGGCGATCGCTTTGGCGAGTTTGTCTCGGTTGTTCTCGATCTGGACGGGGATGGTATTCGAGACGTCTGCATCGGTGCCGGCTCGGCGGATCCTGCGGATCTGAAGAATGCGGGTCGTCTCTACTTCTATTCGGCGAAGACCGGGGCTCCCCTGGGCCAGGTGAACGGAGAGCTTGCCGGCGAAGGGATGGGTTTTTCAGCCGCTGTGCTCGCCGATCTCAACGGAGGCGGGCTTGGCGAGATCGGAGTCGGAAGTCCGTTTGCTTCTCCGGGTGACCTTCATGTCGCTGGCTCGGTCGCCGTGATTGCGTTTGACGTGACTCCGCCTCCGCCGCTGATCAGTACGTTGGTTCTTCCCATGGATCTTTCGGGTTGCCCGGGGGACGAGGTCCTCACCGATCTCCTTGTCGAGGACGCCTCGGGAGGGATCCGCTCGATCGATGTGGTGATCACATTTGATCCTACCGTGTCTCTTGTTTCATCTGTCAGTCCGGGCGATTTGCCGGACGGGTGGGAGCTAGCTTCGGTGATCGACAATGCGACGGGAAGGGTGGAGATCGTTGCGGCAGGTGATGTGGATCTTGCGGGTAGTCTCACTCTTTCCTCCCTGGGACTTGTGCCGGTTGGCGAACCCGACCAGGCGACGGATCTCTCTCTCGATGGCGTGATGAATGGCGGTCTCGGATCAAGCGAAGTGCGAAACGGACGGATCCGGGTGGAGGATTGCGTTCCTCCCACCATGTCTTCGATCTCTGGAAGTTTGACTTATTATCGGGCGGGAGATGTCGAGCCGAGCGAGGTGCCGGTTGAAGGAATCGAGGTCGTTCTCTCCGGCGATGCCGATGACCGGGCCTTTAGCCTTACCGATGGTTCCTATCAGTTCAACGAACTTCAACCGGGTGCTTACTCGGTGACGGTAAGAAAAGTAGGGGACTTTCAGGACGGGGTGAGTGCTCTTGACGCGTCGCTTGCAGTGCGCCATGCCATCGGACTTTATCCCCTGACGGATCGGCAGAAAATAGCGGCTGATGTGACGGGGGATGGAGTGGTGACACCTCTTGATGGTTCATTCATCGCCCGTTTTGTTGTTGGCCTGTCGGATCGATTCCCGGCGGGAGTCAGTGGAGATTCGGATTGGAGCTTTGAGCCGGCCTCGAGAGACTATCCCGAGTTTGATGCCGAGGTGCTGGGTGAAGATTATGTTGCGACCCTTTACGGCGATATCACCGGCAACTGGGGAAGTGGTGGAGTTGGCGTTGCTTCAACCCGAACCGTCCCCGATGAGGAAGATGTCGTCTTGAACCTCCGTGAGATCGAGCAGGATGATGCCAAGGGGTTGCGTGTGCAGGTCGTTCTTCCTGCTGGTGTGAGTGCGGATAGTGTCCTCATGACTCTCGCCGTTCCAGAGTCTCTTTCCTTTCAGCGAGCGTTCATTCCTGAACAGGAAGACGCGCTGAGTGGGCTCGATTTGATGGTGAACAGTACCAAGTCGGGAGAGCTAAGAATTCTTGTCTTTGGAACCCAAACCTTGGTTGGCGGCGAGACGGTTGCTGAACTGGAGTTTCGTCGAATGAACGATGCACCGCTAGGCTCCGGAGGGGCTGGTGTGGTTCGCCTGATTGACGCATCGGTGGGTCTGGTGATCGTAGATCACTAGTCGTGGGATTTCGATCAGTTCCGGGTTCGCTTGAACGAAACGATGCTCAGTGAAGTTCTTGGAAGCTGCAGGGATAGGGTCCCATCGTCTCCCAGCAAAGCATAGGATTGGGTCGGGCTCACTTCTGAGAAAGTCCCCTCGTTTGAATCTTTGATGGATTCACTCGTCAGGGTGGTGACTTCTATCAATTGATCGACCGAGCCTCCTTCGATTCGCAAGCGAACGGGCATTTCTTGCCGGTGCGAACGATTCACGATCACCGCTTTTACCGTGTCCTCATCGGGAGCGGACGCGACGATGTCGAGGGTCTTGTGTGCGATGCCTTTTGGATCATCAAGCATTGCCTCACCTGCTTCAACCTCCAGCAAACTTCCCCGGAGCGATTCGCTCAGCATGGACAGAACGTGGTAGGTCGGTGACATGATCAGCCGATTCTCATGAATCCCTAAGGCGGCGAAGTAGATTCCTCCTGCCAGGTTCGGGTCTTCAGGCGGATAAAGGCAGAGGATGTGGAAGCTCCCGATTTCGACGCCCTGTCTGGCGAAGCCCATGAGGAGCGAAGCATTGTAGAGCGCCGATTCCAGGTTCACCATGTCGGGCGAAAATCGTCCGATCTTGTTGTGGGTGATCATGGAGTTGTACTCGGTGATTCCAATCTTCAGGCGTGGGAGATTCGGCCCCCGTATCTCATCAGCAATCTTTCGGATCTCGGCGACCTCCTCTTCCACTTCGTCCGCTTCGAGCAGGAGGTTCTTTGTGCGATCAAGCCCGCGATAGACATGCACGGTCAGGAAATCAAGATCGGCGCCAGCCTTCTTGATGACCGTTGGATTCCAGGGCATTCCTGTTTCCTGGGTGCTGTCAAGATAGCCCGGTCCTTTGGGCTTATGGAATCCAACGCCCCCCACCTGCACGGTGGGGTCCACCTTCTTCAGGAGGCGGGAGTAGGCGATGAATTTTTCGGTGTAGGAGTCAGCGGTCTCGGAGAACCGTTTCCAATAAAGTTCATTACCGATCTCGAAATGTTGCACGTTGATGGGTTCTGGACGTCCACATTCTTGGCGGCGTTTGGCCCAGTAACCGACCGTCTTCCAGTCTTTTCCCGCGGGATCGGATCCGATTGCAAAGGTGTTCTCCGTGCTGCCATTCAGAAAAGCTAACCAGGCCGCGGCTTCTTCGGGGGAGCCCTCATCCCAGTTCGTCACGATGACCGGAGCTACATCGCCCAGCTGTTTGCACACCTCGAGAAACTCGAGGGTGCCGTAAGCATTGGAGTATTCGTTCATGTGGGCAAGAGCCCGGCCCTGTGGCCGCTTCTTGAACGGGCCGATCCCTTGCTCCCAGCGATACCGGTGGGCAAGGGTTCCGCCGGGGAAACGAAGAAGCGAAGGCTTCAGAGGACGGAGAGCGGCGATGACCGGGCGATTCGTTGTTTGTTTTTTTAGATCCCAGACACCGTTGCCGCCCTTGATCCAGACGTGATTGTAACCGTGAAGGAGATCACTGATGGGTAGCCTTGGGCCGTTCAGCTGGACGACGATTTCAACGGGATCCGGAGGAGGTGCAACGATATCCCCCGTTTTGCGCAGGTCCTGGTTGGCTTTCTGGGGAACGCACAGGATCGAGATCAAAGCGATGGACAGGAAAAGACTCTTCTTCATGAGGATGACCCTTTTGGACCGATCATGTTGCTTGGATCAAGAATCGCATTCAGCTCCGCTTCGGGAAGAACTTTTTGTTCAAGAGCGATCTCTCGAATCGTCTTGCCGCTAGCGTGGGCTTCCTTGGCCAGCTTTGCTGCCTTGTCGTAGCCAATGACCGGGGCCAGCGGAGTTGCCAGCATGAGGCTTTGTTCGATGAGGCTGGACAGCCGTTCGGTGTTCGCCTGAATCCCTGAGACGCAGCGATCGGCAAAGTTGCGAGCGCCGCGGCCGGCAAGCTCGCAAGACTCGATCAGGTTGCGGGCGATGAGCGGAAGGCTCACGTTGAGTTCGAAGTATCCGTGCCCTCCGTGGGTGATCGCGGTGTCGTTGCCGATGATCTGGGCACAGGCTTGAATCAGAGATTCTGCGATCACCGGGTTGACCTTTCCCGGCATGATCGATGATCCGGGCTGGGTTTCCGGCAGCAAGAGCTCTCCAAGGCCGCACCGGGGACCCGACCCGAGAAGACGGATATCGTTGGCAATCTTGCTGAGGGATACGGCAACCGTCTTCAGGGCTCCGGATAGATCCACACAGGAATCTTGAGCCCCTTGAGCTTCGAAGTGGTTTTCCGCCTCAACAAATGGGATGCCCGTTTGCTTCGAAAGTCCGGCGATGACTCTCGGTGGAAACTCGGGGTGGGCATTGATGCCCGTGCCGACCGCAGTCCCTCCCAGCGCTAGCTCCAGGATCGATTCTTCCGATCGTTTGAGGCGCTCAATGCCGAGCTCTACCATGCGAGCGTATCCAGAAAACTCCTGCCCAAGAGAAAGGGGAACCGCGTCCTGAAGATGAGTTCGGCCGATTTTCACGATCGATGCGAATTCGTCCGTTTTCTCTCGAAGGGATGTGGCCAGAGCTTGAAGTCCGGGAATCGTCACCGAGCGAAGAGTCTGAGAGATTGCCACATGGATGGCGGTGGGAACCACGTCGTTCGATGATTGTCCCCGGTTGACGTGGTCATTCGGATGCACGGGGGACTTACTTCCGACTTTGCCCCCGAGATGTTGAATGGCTCGATTCGAGAGAACCTCGTTCATGTTCATGTTGGACGAGGTTCCCGAGCCGGTCTGAAAGACGTCCACGGGAAACTGATCGAGGTGCTCGCCGGCGATGATCTCGTCGGCGGCCTTTGTGATGGCCTCGGCGATTTCGGGGGCGAGGAGGTCGAGCTCAAGATTCACCCGGGCTGCCTCTTTCTTCAGGAGAGCGAGGGCCGTGATGAACGAGGTTGGCATCGGGCTCCCGCTGATCGGAAAGTTGTCTCGTGCTCGTACGGTTTGAGCCCCGTAAAGAGCGCTTGTCGGAACTTGGACGTCTCCAAGTGAATCGGTCTCGACGCGGAAGTCGGGCGTCATTGCAGTCTCCCTCTCATGCACCTATATCGTTTGGGTTCGTTGGTTTCCTTCAGGATCAGGGCTGGGCTCCGGTCTTCTGGAAACCCTGAATCCAGCCTCCTGCGGGCTCGCCCCGAGTATACCAGTGTTTTCGGTTCAAGGCCGCCGCATCGGCCCGTCGATAAGGATGAAGGGATATCGTCACCGCTCTCCATCGAGCGATTCGCCGCAATAAGCGAACTTCGGAGATACCATGCCATTGCATCCTTCCTCCCTTTGCCTTTGGGCCGTTCTTGGGGCATTCGTCGCGGGTTTCCCCGCCCAGGCGGCCGAGAAACCAAGGTTCAAGGGCCGTCCTGATTTTCATGTCGGAGAATTTCCCTTCGACGTGGTCTCCGCGGATATGGACGGGGACGACGATCTGGATCTCTTGACCCTCAATGCGGAGGGGACGGTCAGTCTTGTTCTCCTTTCCGAAGGCAGGGAGGCTGAATCTCGTCAGGATTTTCGCACGGAAAAGATTCCCATCGACATCGTGGTTGCCGATCTGGATCGGGGGGGCCACCCGGAGGTTGTTGTCATTTGTGCCGGCGAGAACAAGCTTCAGGTTCTGGGCACTTCGGGGGCTGGTGATCTTTTCTTGCTCGGTGGCCAGGATCTGGCTGCGAGGCCGGTCAGCCTCTCGGCTGGAGATTTTGACGGGGACGGATTCACCGATGTTGCGGTCGTTACGATTCTGCCCTGTCGTTTGCTGATGATGTTCGGGAATGGCCGGGGTGGCCTCACGACCGGAGCTACCTTTGAGCTGGACCCGGATCCGATCAAGGTTGTCACTTTGAGCCGAGGACGATCGGGTCTGGACGAAGTGGTTGTGCTGGAGAACCAAGAAGACCAGCTGGCGGTGATCGGCTATGAACCGGATTCGCTTTCGTTTTCAGTCGAGCGCTTTGACGGTCCGCTCGGTCCTTTGGATGTGTCGGTGGGCGATTTCAATGGTGACGGTCAGCCGGATCTTGCGCTCGTCGGGGAAAAAGTTGCCGAGGTCAGTATTCTCATCGGTGATGAGGAGGGAGGATTTACTCGTCGGGGTTCCTTTAACCTAGAGACTTTCCCTCGCAAGGTAAGTACCGGTGATCTTGACGGAGATGGGTTTTCCGACATCGCCGTCATCAATCGTCTCCCCGGGATCAGTCCTCCGTACAGTATTGCGACCTATCTTCGCGGAGAAGATGAGCGACAGTCAGGTCCGGGGTTCGAGTTCTACCGGGTCGGCACCTACGAAACGGCTGAAAATCCTACCGGCTTGACTCTTGTCGACGTGACGGGAGACGGATTGGCGGACGGCATCGTGACGAGCGAGACAGGAAGTAGCGTCTCCCTCTTTCACAATCAGGGTGGAGGCAGGCTCGAGACTTCGGATCGGCTCCCGGATTTCCGTCGCGACACTCGAAGCCCGGTTCTTCGTGATGTCACGGGAGATGGGCGACCGGACCTGATCATGGCCAGCTTCCTTTACAGTGAGATTCTCGTCTATGCGGGAATTGAAGGAGGATTTGATCTTCCCGTTTCCTACCCATCTTCGTCGTTCATTGATGAAGTGGCGGTGGGAGATGTCAACGGGGATGGGGTTCCGGACCTGGTAGCGAGTTCCTTTTCGTCCGCAAGGGTGGCGGTGCATCTGGGCGGTGGCCAGGATCAACTGTCCCGATCGCGTGAGTTCGGAGTCGAACAGGGAACGACCGGTCTCTTGCTCCTGGACATCAACCGGGACCAAAACGATGACATGATCTCGCTGCATCAGTTCTCCTCGCGAGTGATGGTTCGGCTAGCGGATGGATCCGGCGGATTCACCGTATCCCAGCAGGTTGACCTGAATAGCCAGTATCCTCATGACCTGATGGCCGCGGATTTTGATGGGGACGGTGATCTTGATCTTGTGGCGCTGTCCTACACCTCAAGCATGGTGGAGATCGTTCCCGGAACGAGGTCGGGTCGCTTCGAAACTCCCTACCCGTTTCAGCTGCCAAGTCGTCCCGTGTCCATGGCGCTGGGAGATGTTACGGGTGACGGTGAGCTCGACATTTGTGCCGTCCATCGCTATGAAAAGTCGCTGACGATTCTACCGGGGAATGGAGACGCCATTTTTGGTGAACCCCGTTCGATCGCTTTGGGAGGCGAGCCGGTCTACTTGAACCTTGGAGACGTCCTCTTGCGAGGTGAGACCGACTTTGCCGTCCTCTATTTGAGTGGCTCGATTGCCGTTCATCCGTCGGATGGCGCGGGAGGTTTCTTGCCCCCGGTCCTGGCGGGTGTTGGTGGCGGCGAACACGGACTTCTTGTCCAGGATGCGGACGGGGATCTTCTTCCGGATCTGGTGACCAACACATCCGTCGTTCGAAACCAGAGCCTCGGTTCCGACATCATGGCTCTTCATGGCACGGTGAATGTTGGAGTGGGGCCCGTGTCCGATGTCTTGTTCGTCAATGCGAGCTCCGGGGGACGGGAGCGCGAATTGCATACAACCTGGGAAGAGGGGGTGGGGATCGTCCTTGGAGCTCCACCCGAAGCATCGGACCAGGTTGCCTACGCCCTGTACGCGTTCCCGGGTGACCCCCAGGTGGGGGCCGAGCTCCCTGGTTTTCTTGGGCGCCCCGCCTTTCCGTTTCCGTTTTCCGGAGGACGAGGAGTCATCGTGCTCTCCAATAGTTTCAAGGGAAACCGGTTTCTCCGTGCGGGAGGAGTCCCTGTTCTCAGCCGAAACCTCGCGCCAGAAGTCATTGAAATCGCCCCCCGTCCCGGGGCCAGGCTGCATGTGACCCTCCAGGGCGTGATCGAGGATCCGGGAAGCCGCTCGAAGTCGGGGGTTAGCGTCACCAACGGAATCATCCTGTACGTGGAGTAAAAATCCTTGCATCAATAATAGCCCCGGTCACAATAGGCCCCACCTTCACCAGGAGATGCCCAGAAGATTCAGTTGGAGACCTATTTTGTGGCTATGAATGAAACGAAGCGAGTTGTGACGATTGACCGGCATATTGTCGATATGCAGGCCAAATACCCGGAAGCCACCGGTGAACTGTCAAAGCTCCTCTATGACGTTGCGCTGACGGCAAAGCTCATTGATCGGGAAGTCAGCAAGGCAGGCCTTGTCGACATTCTTGGCCTCACCGGCGAGGTGAACGTCCAGGGTGAAGAGGTTCAGAAGCTCGATTGGTTTGCCAATGATCGCTTCGTGAAGTCCTTCGATCATGGCGGTCAGCTTTGTGTCATGGCCAGCGAAGAAGAAGAAGGCGTGATTCCCATCCCCTCCCGGTTCAAGCTCGGGAAATATGTACTCCTTTACGATCCTCTGGATGGGTCTTCCAATATCGATGCGAATGTTTCCATCGGATCGATTTTCTCCATCTACAAGCGGAAGACGGCCGAGGGTCCGGGAACCGTAGAAGACTGTGTGCGGCAGGGTGCCGAGCAGGTCGCGGCGGGCTACGTGCTCTACGGTTCTTCGACCATGTTGGTGTACACCACGGGAAGAGGAGTTTATTGTTTTACTCTTGATCCCAGCATCGGTGAGTTTCTTCTCTCTCACAATCGCATCCAGATGCCCAAGAAGGGCAAGATCTATAGCCTCAACGAGGGGTACCGGAACTACCTCAGCGACGGAACGCGCCGATTCGTTGAATATCTTCAGGAGCCGGACAAGGAGACAGGGCGCCCCTACTCCTCCCGCTACATCGGCTCCATGGTGGCGGATGTTCATCGCACCCTTCTTTATGGCGGTATTTTTCTCTATCCGGCTACCTCCAAGTCTCCCAAGGGAAAGCTGAGACTCATGTACGAAGCCAACCCGATGGCATTCATCGTCGAGCAGGCGGGTGGTATGGCGACCGACGGAACGCAAAGGATCATGGACGTACAGGCATCCGAGTTGCACGAGCGAATTCCCGTGTTCATGGGTAGCGAGGAAGATGTGAAGCTGGCCATGAGCTTTGAGGCGGGTGAGCGATAGATGTCAACTCGTCCCAGCCGCGATCTTGAAACATTTCCCAACCCTGCCCCGGATCGGGATTACAAGATCCATTTCGATTGCCCCGAGTTCACCTGTGTGTGTCCAAAAACCGGCCAGCCCGATTTCGCAACCATTCGTTGCACCTATGTTCCGGACGAGCTTTGTGTCGAGCTGAAATCACTGAAGCTCTATCTCTGGTCGTTTCGGGATGAGGGTGCATTTCACGAAGCGGTCATCAACCAGATCCTTGATGACCTCGTTCAGGCTTGCCAGCCTCGAAGGATGAGGATCACCGGTGATTTTTATCCGCGAGGGGGAATTCACACCGTGGTGACGGTGAATTATCGGATGCCGTGATGAGAGGCGAGCTGGAGTTTTTGCTAGCCCGCACCCATCAGCGACCCTGCCAGTACATTGAGTATCGCCCCACCTTCGGCGCCCACTCGGTCCAAAAATCCAGTGCTTCGGGAACTCGACCCTTGACCCTTTCAAGAAGCGGAAGGAGTTCTTCAAGTTCCACGGGGGCGTCTCCATACATCCTGATGTAGGTGCGAAGGCTATTTGGTTCTTGATCACCCAACAGGCTCAAGAATTGGGGGAAGGACTCGGGGCGAACCTCTTTTGGAAGTTCGTTGGGCCAGGCCAATGCGCGCAGGAGAACGGACCCGGCGTGAGGGAATCCGATGTTGATGGCCAAGAGGACCTGAACGGCCCGATGGCCTGCATGGCGATTATTCTGGTTCGATCGAAGGAATGACTCGTATTTCTCCTTCGGAACACCGACTCGAAGCAGACGATAGACGGCAACAAACCGCTTGATCAACCTTGGAGTTGCGATGAACGATCCGAGACTTTCCATGAAGGCCCGCTCCCAGGGCTCGATGTAGAAGATCTTTCGGGCAGGATCGTTCTGGCCTGGTTTCGTTGTCGCAGGGGTCGACGTTCTTTGTTGTGGGACCTCGCCGGTATTGATGTTCGAAGATGCGTCGCTGATCTTTTGAGCCCCTTCCTCCGTGTGGGTTTTGGGCCGGGGTTCGTCTGGGCTTTTCTTCGCGACGACGGTGTCGACTGTTTTCTTTTTGTCTTCCGTTTTCGTTTGTCTTTGTCGTTCTACTTCGGTCTCCGGTTTATCCTCGACAGGTTGCTCGCCAACGAGCGGGAAGTGAGCCTTCATCATGTCCGCGAAGCCATCGTCTTGAACTCGAGGCAAGGTGAACGGCACTTGAAAGATCTTCTCCAGGTAATCTTGAGCCGACGCGGCCCGGTGACTGAAGGACTCTTCGCCGGCCTGACTCTTGCCAAGGAGAGGTCCGAGCTGGTTTTTCAGGGATCGCTCCAGCCATCTCGCGTCAACTCCAACGACGGCAACGAAGAGATCGAAGGCCAGGAGCAAGTGTACGGCCTGGAGAACTTCTTCAACTCGATCGGAAGAACAGCGGTCAAGATCATCGATGTAGAGGATGATGCGCTGGATGGGGAGTTTGTCGACCTCGTCTTCGCCGATTTTTTTGAGGGTTTTGGCGGTCGGCCCCTCGGGAGATGGCTCATCCTTCTTCCATTCTTGAAGAAGGTGAGCGAGGGTTTTCAGATCTCTGCGCACCGTCGAGACGATTCCTTCTCGGGATCGGTAGGTCCCTTCGTCCGCGGTTTTTTCGAGGACGAAGTCGTAGACCAGCTTTCCTGCGTGAAGGGCCTCCAGCTCTCCTTGAATCTGGGCAAAGCTTTTTTCTAGATCTCTTTTTTTTGCCCGGGTTGTTTCAACGAGGGCTCGGGACGTATCCCGATCCTTCCGCAGCTGGTCGGTATTTCCGTCATTTTTGAGTTCATCCAGGACTTCCTCCTGAATCTCCGTTCCTTTTCGAGACACGGTGTCTGAAAGATCAAGAAGCTTCCCCATGGAGGTGAGTTTTGGCGTGAGCCAGGCGACGACCGAAGCGATGCCGGTGGTTGCCTGAACAATCCAGGTAAGAGAGCTCGATAGATCGATGTCGGCGCCAAGGAGCTTGATCAGGGCAGGCCCCCCAAGAACCGCGGCCAGTCCGATGAGCCAGCCCATCTTGTTGACGGAGACTCGATTCCAGAGAGTCGAAATTCGTCCGGATAAGGTGCGGATTTCGGCGACGACTTTCTGGATCTCTTCCGGGGTTTCGAGTGCTTCGTCGAACGCAAGGTCGTTGTGGTGAGTGAGGCCCAGTCTTCTGGCGGCTGCGATGGCTTCTTCTTGTGTGATGTCGACGGACTTCCGAAGAGCTTTCCAGAACCTGGGATTCGTGATGGATGATAGATCCTTGATGCTCTGTTCCAGTTCTTTTTCACGTTGGTTGAGCTCTTCCTGGATTTCGCTGAGGCGATTGGCCGCGGCCAGTTCCGCTTCAGAGGCTTGTTCCCGAGCATCGTGAGTAGAACGAAGTCGTTCCCTCAGCTTCTGGCGCACGGCTGAGTTGTCTGGATTGGTCTTTTTGGTTTCGTCTTTTCCAATATGTTCGGCGATTTCGTCGAAAATGCGTCCGGCAAGGCTCGCCCAGAGGTCGGCGTCCAGATAGTGCCAGGCATTGAATTCGATCTGACAGATCTGCGGCCAGTTGTCCGGTTTCTTGCTCTCCTTGCTCACGGCCTTTTGCATGAGATCCATGAAATACGACTTTCCCGAACCCCAGTCTCCAAAGAGACCGATGGCAAGAGGGGGAGTGAGGCTTTTCGAGGCAATCACTTTTGCGAAGATGTTTGCCTGCCACTCGACATTGAGGCAGTCTTTCGTATCGATTCCATCATTTGGAATATCCGGGAAGACCTGGGTTAAATTCAGCTGAAGCCCGGCGCCGCTCAGAACACGATCTACCACCTTGCTGGCGATCTCTGATTTCTTTGCAAAAGGGAGGGAAGGGATCGAAAGATGTTCCTGGGCATCGATTCCCGGCACTCCGAGGCGACTCCATTGCTCTTGAATTTTCTTGTGAACATCTTGCGCTTCCTCGCTATCGCAGGGGAGGGCGAGAACGAGTTTCCCTTTTCTCCAGGCGATATCGGCGAGCCATTTGACGTTGGGCCCTCCGTCGAGAATCAGGATGAAGTCGGATGGAGCAACAGTTCCTTCGGCCCAGCTTTCGGTCGCTGTGAGTTGGAACCGATCGAAAATCGGGGCTCTTACGCTTCCTTCGGTGATGAGCTGCACGGCGGGGATCTTTCCTTCCACGACCGAGTGGCTGACGAAGGTCTGGGCGACGATGGCGTCGATTCCCTCGAATCCTCCGGTAATGATACCTACGTTACGACGAGCGAGGAGGAGACCAATCGACTGGGCCAGGTACTGGCAATCCGAGGAGAGGTTGTCGGTTCCTCCTGCCACGCAAACCCAGGCTTCCACTTCGGGTGGGGCGGGAGGGTTTTCGAGGTGAGGAAGGAAGCCTATGTGTGACCGGAGCAAAGTGACGGGGAGAGCGAAGAGGGTGTTGCCTTCACTTCGGGACAGGATCGCTACAACTTCATCGTTCACGAGAATCGGGGATCCCAGAGCGTGCTCATGAACGACGGTTGATTCGGGGAGAATGATCTTGAGGAGTGGAACGGGTGGCGAACCTTCTTCGACCCATTTGCCGATCGTGCCGGTGACCGAAGTTCTGGTGGCTGGTTTGTTCGGGGACGGGTTTGATGGGAGATCGAGCTGGCACGGCTCGCCTTCACCGGGGATCTCGATGGCGATCTCAAGGGGATCCTGAGGAAAAGAAAGATGATCTTTGAGCTGGACGAGGGCAATGCCGAAGGTTTCGTCTTGCAGCTCGATGATGGCTTCACTGTTTTCGTTTCCGGGGAGGTTTATCGAAAAAGTCGAGTCGAGTGGAAGCTTCGTTGCGAGTGCCACCGCATGCTTGCGGGAGATCATGAATGCCGTACCAAGAATCGTTCCAGCGCCGGTGAGTAGGCCGGTTGCACTCGTTTCGGTGAGATTCGACTTTTTGGGGGGAAAATCGGCTTGCTCTTGAACCGGTGGCGATTGCTTCTTTTGAACCGGTTGAAAATCCTCGGAAGGAGCTTCCGGTTGGAGTTGTCCCAGAATTATCTCCGCCACCCGATCGATTCCGCCTTCGTCGTCGACGGAATAAGCTTTACGTTCCGAAAGTTCCGGAAAGCTGATGGAGGCGTCCTGGCCTTCCTTGTTGAGGAAGACGGGAATGACCCGGCCGAGTGGAGCGCTGGTTTCTTCGTACTTGAGGGCCTGCTCGAGCTCTCTTCTCTGGTATTCGGCTTCTCGGCTGGAGCCGGATAGCAGCGCCACCACAAACCGGCTTGTCTTCAGCTGCTGAGCGAGCATTCCATCCCAATCTTCTCCGTCGAAGAGGGATCGAGAATCAACCACGGAGCCGCCTCGAGTGAGGGTTTTTGAAAGCTCCGTCGCTGCGTCGAGATCGGAAGGGTCGTATGAGACAAAGAAGTCGGTCAGGGACTTGGTCTGAGTATCCATCAGCGATTCTCCAGTGGACAAGCATGGCCCTTGTCAACGGACTGCTAAGGATACATCACGCGTCGTACATTGTTCTACTTCGAGCCCGACTTCAACCTCTCTTGAGCTTCATACTGGAGGAGATACAGCTTTTTGTACAGCCCGCCTTTTTGGATCAATTCCTGATGATTTCCCTCTTCTCGAATTTCTCCGCGATGAATCACCAGGATGCGGTCGGCGCGTTGAATCGTGGAGAGCCGATGAGCCACGATGATCGACGTTCTCCCTTTCAGAAGTTTTTCAAGGGCGCTCTGGATGAGCACCTCGGTTTCGGTGTCCACGCTTGATGTCGCTTCATCCAGGATCAAGATACGAGGGTCAAACGCCAGCGCTCTTGCGAACGAGAGGAGCTGGCGCTCACCAACAGAGAGGCTAAGCCCTCTCTCCATCACCGGAGTTTCGAACCTCTTTGGAAGCTTGTTGATGAACCGGGAAGCGTTCACGTGGCGCGAGACCTCTTCGATTCTCTCGTCGGTAATGGTTTCGTCTTCGCCGAGCTTGATGTTGTCTGCGATTGTTCCCGAGAAAAGGAAGACGTCCTGGAGAACAACTCCGATTTGAGCCCGCAGCGTCTGCTTGCGATAATCCCTTACATCCACCCCATCCACCAGGACCCGGCCTGCTGTCACATCGTAAAACCGGGGAATCAGATTGATGATGGTGGTTTTTCCGGCGCCTGTGGCCCCGACGACCGCTACGCTTTCGCCGGGATTCACTTTGAACGAAACGTTCTTCAGGACGGGGTCGTTCTCGCGGTAGGAGAAGGTCACCTGATCGAACTCGATCGCGCCGCTCAGTTTCTTGCTTTCGACCGGAGCCGCCGGGTTTGCAATTTCGACCGGAGAATCAAGCACCCGAAAGATTCTCTCCGAGGATGCCATTGCTGCCTGGAGCACGTTGTACTTCTCCGCCAGCTGACGAATCGGCTCGAAGAAATGCTTGGTATAGAACCAGAACTGGATGAACTGCCCGAAGGAAAGGCGACCCGCCGCGATTTCGCGGGAGCCGAGCCACAGTAACACCACGACCCCGAGCTGAGAAACCACTTCAACTGCAGGATAGAATGTGGAGTAGACCTTCACCGTGTCGAGGTGGGCGTCTCGAAGCTCGGCGTTTCTTTTGGCGAACCGTTCCGCGCTCTTCTTCTCCTGGCCGAAGATTTGAATGATGCGAAGGCCGGAGATCGCTTCCTGGAGGTAGGCGTTGGTTCTGGCGATTTTCCCTCGCACTTCGCGATAGCCGGCTCGGGATCGGATCCGAAAGATATTGGCCACGAGGAAAAGAGGCAAGAGGGCGAGTAGGGTCACCGCGGCAAGCTTCGGGCTGAGATAAAAGAGGACCGCCACGATGAGGATGAGCTTGAAGAGGTCTTCAAAGATAATTGCTGCCCCGGAAACGAAAACCTCCGAAAGAGATTCCACATCCGAAGTGACCCGAGTGACGAGCTTTCCGACCGGGTTTCGATCAAAGAAAGAGAGAGACATCTTGTGGACGTGGGCGAAGACTTGTTTTCGTAGGCTGCGAATGATGCTCTGACCACACAGGTTCGTGACAACGATCTGGGCGTAGCGAAGAATACTCTCCATCGAGATGAATCCCATGTAGAGAAACACGATTCCCAGGAGATCTCGCATGACATCATCGACAGGTCGATCAGGTCTGTTTGCAAGAGACGTGAGCGGACCATCCACCGCGCACTTGATCAGATAGGGTCCGATCAGGGTGACCCATGACAAGAGAAATAGAATCGCCAAGGAGGCGGTAAATGATTTCTTGTATGGAAGGACATATTTCATCAACCGCTTGAGGATCTTCCAGTCGATGGCCTTGCCCAGGGCCTCGTCTTCCTCTTCCAGGAAATCCTTGTCCTGGGGATCGCTCATTGGATCTCCTCCAGGTCTTCCTGTAGCCTCTGCATGCGGAATAGATTTGCGTAGAGACCGCCTTTTTTCACAAGCTCTTCGTGCTTTCCTCTCTCGACGATTTTCCCGTCGTCAAGAACAAGGATGAGATCGGCGTCTTGAATGGTCGAGATTCGATGGGCAACGACCAGCGTGGTGCGATCTTTTCGAATTCGGCGGAGTTCTTCAAGAAGCTTGGCTTCGGTCTCGGTGTCGACTGCGGAGAGGCAGTCGTCCAGGATGAGAATGGTGGGTTTTCGAATGATGGCCCTGGCGATGGATATCCGCTGCTTTTGTCCACCGGAAAGATTGACGCCTCGCTCACCGATTCGCTGGGCGAAACCATGGGGAAACTCCCGGATCTGATCGGCAACCGCCGCAGCCCCCGCCGCGGCCACAATGATTTCGTCCGTTGCGTTGTGAATGCCGTAGGCAATATTATTAGCGATTGTGTCCGAGAAAAGGAACGCATCTTGAGGGACGTAACCGACGGAGTTTCTCAGCAGCCGAAGCGGTACGTCATGGATGTCCATCCCATCGATGAAGAGCATGCCTCTTTCGACTTGAAATAGATGGGGAACGAGATTGACGATGGTGCTTTTTCCCGATCCGGTGGGGCCCACAATGGCAACGGTGCTGCCCGCGGTCGCCTTGAAGCTGATGTCGGAAAGGGCTGTTTCATGGTCAACGCCGTAGCTGAAGTTCAGATTCCGGAATTCGATTTCGCCCCGAAGGCTCTGGATTTCCTTGATTCCCTCTTTGTCTTGAATCTCAGGCTCGGTGGAGAGAACTTCATCGATTCTCTCCATGGCAGCGACTCCTCGCTGGTACAAGGCGATCACCCAGCCAAGAGCGATCATCGGCCAGAGAAGCATGAGGTGATAGGAATTGAAGGCGACGAATTCTCCCAGAGTGAGGGTGTTGTTGATGATCTTTCCACCGCCGACCCAGAGGAGAATCAGGGTTCCGATGTCAGCGAGAACCCAGATGGACGTCACGGTGACTCCCCGTGTGCGGGCGAGGGCGACGTTTGAATTCAGGTAGTCTTTTGAAACCGCTTCGAAGGAATTCTCTTCCCTGCGCTCCTGTGAAAAGGCCTTGATGACCCGAACTCCGGAGATACTTTCCTGGGCTCGGGAGGAAAGATCGGAAAGGAGATCCTGGACCCGCTTCGAGAGCTGGTGAAGCTTGGGCGAGAACTTTCGCATGACGACGGAGAGGACAACGAGGGGAAACATGGACATGAGGGTCAACGGAACGCTCATCGTGAACATCATGAAGAGAGCCGCCGGAACCACCACCATGGTGTTGCAGATGTACATCAAACCCGGGCCGATGACCATTCGCACGGCCTCAACATCTGCGGTGGCTCGAGCCATGAGATCGCCGGTTTTGGTCTGATTGAAGTAGGAAAAACTGAGGGTCTGGAGATGCTGGAAGAGTCGATTTCTGACGAGATATTCCACCCGTCGTGAAACTCCGATGATGAAATAGCGCATCGAGAATTGAAATCCGGCGCGGAGCAGGGTGCACCCGAAGATAAGAAGGCAAAACGTGTTGACGCGGGAAAGATTGTTTTGATCGATCCGAAGCACGTCGACCGCTTCCCCGAGTAGTCTGGGGATGAGCGCCTGGGCAAGGTTCGTGAGGAGGAGGGACGAAAACCCTAGAACCAATCGCCAACGATAGCGAGTGAGAAAACAAGTCGCACTTTTGAACTTCTTCAGGAGCATGGAGTTTTGGGTTGGGTTGGAATTAGGGGGCGCCTTGCGCGCGATCACCAAGGTTACCAATGACCGCAAGGGGAGTCTAGTTGGCGGCACCCAGGGGGGAGAGAATCGCCGGAGCGGGAGCTCCTGGATACACGATTCGAGGGGTCAGAAAAAAGAGCACCTGGGACTGGGCTTTTCGGGTTCGGTGGACGGTGAAGAGGTATTTGAGGAGGGGGATGTCCCCGAGAATCGGGGTCTTCAGCACTTCCTCGATTTCCAGGTTCGCGATGAGGCCACCCAGAACAAACGTGTCTTCGCTTCTTACGTTCAGGACGGTGGAGGCGTTTCGAGTGGAGATGATCGGGACTGGAAAGCTCCCGCGGACTGCCGGGGTGAATCCGGTGATCGTTGACACCTCTGATGCCACAACGAGCTGAACGGTGTCGTCGCCGACCAGGTTCGGAGTCACGTTGAGCTTGACTCCGGTTTTCTTGTAGGAGATATCAACAAACGTGACTCCGGCCTGAACCCGGGTCTTCTGAACCGGGACTTCATCACCGGTAATGATCTCGGCCGTACATCCATCCAGTGTGGTGATGGTGGGGGACGAGATGAGCTCCGCGTACCCCTCGGTCACCAGGGCCTGGATCACAAGGTTCGTGAGAAACTCGTCGTGTAGCCCTTCGAGGGTCAGGAGGTTTCCCTGGAAATTCCTCTGTGAGGTCTGGGCTTCGGCGAAACCGGCCGTGTCAAAGATACCGGTGAAACTTCGGAAGAGGGTTGCCTCGGATCCGCCGACGCTTCCTCCGGCTCTGGTGATGGTCTCTTCGATCGTATTGCGCAGCCCAAGCTGGGAATCAGATGTGGAGTTGATCTCGACCACCTTGGCTTCGATCTCGATCTGGGGAGCGAGGGCCTCGATGGAGTCGAGGAAGTTGACGGTTCTGCGGATTTCTTCGAGGCTTCCCGTCACGAGAAGGAGGTCGGTCTTACTTCCTCCCTGTTTGACGTTGAGATCGAAATTGGGAACGGAGTCGATCTTTGACCCCAGATGTTTGATGACGAGATCCTTCAGCTTGTTGCCGTTTCCAGGTTTCGTCGGGATGTAGCGGGTGAAGACTCCGGGGGTCACCTCCACCATGAGTTCGGTTCTGGGAGAGGAGTCCGGATAGAGAACCTGGTCTGCGAGAGACTCCGCGGTCGGGTCGTCTTCATTGCCGTTCTTGACGGATACCGAGGGGCGAGGAAGGTACTCGGAAATATCCGGAATCGAGCTGCACCCCGAAGCCAGGCCCAGCGTCATGGCCAGCGAGAGGAAAAGAAGTTTGTGCGTTGGAGATGCCACGGAATTCCAATCAATCCGAAGGGGGGATGATGACCTTTTCGGAACCGGACCCCGGATAGATGACCCGGGGGGTAATGATGAAGACGATCTGGGTGTTCTCGGTCTGACTTCGTTTCGAGCGGAAGAGGTTTTTGATCAGGGGGATATCCCCGAGAATGGGGGTCTTCGATTCCTCCTCGATCTTTCGCTTGGTGAGAAGGCCTCCGATGACAAAAGAGCTTCCATCCCGGATGTTGACGCAGGTTGAAGCCTTGCGCGTGGAAACGATCGGATTGGCAAAAGAGCCGCCCGCTGCGGAGGTGAACCCGGTTACCGCGGAGACTTCCGGAGTGAGAACGAGCTGCACCAGGCCTCTTCCGATGACATAGGGGGTCACGGACAGGTTGATTCCGGTCTGTCGGAAGGAGACATCGACGAGAACCGTGTTTCGATTCACGGCTCTTCCCTTGAAGATCGGGGTCTCGTCGCCGACGTTGATGGTGGCGGTGTATCCGTTGAGAACCGTGATCTTTGGTGCGGACAGAAGTTCCGCCCGTCCTTCCTTGATGAGGGTCTGGATCAGGATGTTGTAGAGGAAGTCGTCGTGTTCGGCTCCGAGATCAAAAACTGCCCCTTGAAACGGTGTGTTTCCTGTAAGGGCGTTGAGAAAGTCGGTGGAATCGTAGCGCGCTTCATTGCGGCGAAAGAGGGTCTTGTCGGAGAAGACAGGGTTGCCGGCTCCATCGTAGCCCTGGATGGCGTCAATGATGGTCACAACCCCGAGCTGAAAATCATCTTCGGCAGTGACTTCGACGACCCGGGCCTCAATTTCGACCTGGGGAAGCTCCGCCTCGAGCATGTGGATCGTATCGTGAATGCGGGCGACCAGTTCTGGGCTTCCGCTGACCTCCATCAGGTCAGTGCTGCCTTTTCCCTTGGGGGCCACGATCCAGTTTGCGCTGACGTTTACGACCTTGTCGTCCACGTGAAACGTCTTTTGGAGGGCACTTTTAAGGGGGGTGGCCTTGTCTTTTTTGATGCTGTAGAAGCGAGTGACGGTTCCGTCAGGCTTGGTCAGGATGGGTTCCCGGGGATCGAGCGCTCCTCGGATGACCCCCTGGCCCGGGACGATGTCTGGCATTTCTGTGGAAACGGTGACTTGTCGCCGGGGTCCTTCTGCTCTTGGGCTCGTCGAGATGCATCCAGACAGGCCGATGAAGGGGAGGGCCAAGAGCAAGAAGTGATGGACGGCAATCCGGGTCAACATCCATGCTCCAAGGTTCATTGTTTTGAGAGGCTTAGAGTTCACCCACGAGGGTGATCACAGCGTCCGTAACGTCCGGGATTTCGGCTCCGTCTTCCCGATACATCGAGTCGATTTCGCCGACCAGATCGTGACCCTTTTTCTGGGACAGCTTCTTGAGCGCCTTGGTGAACGTCTTGGTGGCTTCCTTCATCTTGAACCAGTACTTGGGGTCGTCTTCGGTCAGGTTGTTGTCCTGGATGTACTTGTAGGCCGGAATGACCTCATAAACCCTCTTTGAATCCACGACGGCCGGAGATTTGAACTTCTTCTCGGATCCGTGGTAGATCTTCGTGCTGTCCGAGACAACAACCTTTATGGAGTTGGAATCGACCGGAGCGGCCTCTACCTCAAGTCCAAAAAGGAGTTGGGTAGCAAAAACAACGAGAGCGCCGCAGAGAACCCGAATTGAACCGATCATGACATTCCATCTCCCGTTCGAATGTTGCCTGCTTCGTTCGCCACAGTTTCTGCTTCGAAGCCGGTTTGGTCTTTTTCATGCTCAGGTCTTCAGCATCCCACCGCCATTCGGGGCGAACTGCCAACAACCTGGGGAGCATCTAAAGCAATGGTCGTTCCAAAATAGCATCCGGGGACATTCGGGAGGGTGTTCATTCTTGTCTGGCGGGAGTAAGTGATTTGCTGGCATGGATTTGATGCGCGAGAGGTGTTTCTTTGATCCCGGACGGCATTTCCGCCATATTCCGCCGAATCCCGCCATATCCCGCCGTGGAGTGGTGCTTTTTGTGGTCAATATCGCCAAATTAATACCTATCGGCAGATGACGGGCCGTTCCTTGAGAAGGAACTCAAGATTCAGCCATTTTCTCGTTTCTTGCCCACCTGGGAAAGGACGCTCGGGGTGAGCGAGTACTGGGTGCCGCGGGTTTTTCCGTGCTTGGAAAGAACGCCCTTCTTCACCAGGTCAGAGAGGTCTCGAAGCGCCGTTCGCTCCGAGACGGAAAACTGGCTGGCGTAGCCCGAGTTAGTCAGGCTCCCCTGGCCGCGCAAGAGTTCGATGGTGTGAAGCTGGCGCCGGTTGAGATCGTGCTCTTTTCCGAGTGACTCCAGCTCGGCAGAGATCGGGGGGCCGGATAACTTCTGACGAGGAGAGGAGGTGCCGGTCGGAGGGACTTCCTCCCGTCTCCGGTTTTGCTCCAGAAGGGTGATGTGTTCGGCAAGGATTGAACCGGTTCCCGCATGGAGGGCGGCCCGCTCGATGCAGTTCTTGAGCTCTCGTACGTTTCCGGGCCATTCGTGTCGATGAAGCTTGTCCAGTGCATCGGGGGTAAGGTCAGTCACCGAGGAGCCATTGATCTCGTTGAACTCCTGGATGAAGACATGAACCAGGAGGGGGATTTCTTCTTTTCGCTCCCGAAGCGGGGGAAGGACAAGGGACACCACGTTCAGTCGAAAATAGAGGTCCTCCCGGAACGTCTGATTGGCGATGGCTCCGATCAAGTCCTTATGGGTGGCGGCGAGAATCCGAACATCCATGTCGAGGAGAGTCGTTCCCCCGACCCGCTCGATCTTCTTGTCCTGAAGAACCCGGAGGAGTTTGGCCTGAATGGTGAGAGACATGTCTCCGATCTCATCAAGAAAGATCGTTCCGCCGTTTGCCACCTCGAACCGGCCGGGCTTTCTTCGGGTCGCTCCGGTAAACGCCCCTTTTTCGTGCCCAAAAAGCTCGCTTTCAAGAAGAGGCTCGGGTAGAGCGCTGCAGTTGATCTTCACGAAGGGCCTGTCCGATCGATCACTGTTCTCATGGATAAGATCGGCGATGACTTCTTTGCCCGACCCGGTTTCCCCCAGAATCAATACGGTTACCGACGATGGAGCAATTCGGGTCACGGTTTCCAGAATCTCAAGACACCGGTGATTCCGAAAACATACGGACTCGCTCATCTGGCGAATCTGAGCCTCCATCTCGATCGCTGCTGTGGACTCCTGAACCTGATCCGGGGTCGGGTCGGTGGTTCCCTTGGTCCTTGCCTCGAGCCGACGGGTGGCGGCTTCAATGATGAAGGATGCGGAAGAGCCATCCCGCGGTGCGCAGGCGATCCCAAACGTCGCCGCGGTCTTCACCCTCGGTTTTCCTGGCCCAAGAGAGATTCCTCGGTTCTCGATGATGTCGGTGAGGAGGGTGGCAATTCTCTTTGCCTCCTCGAGGGATGTCTCGGGCATCAGGATCTCGAGCTCACCCTTTCCCGGGCGACCGACGAGATACATGTGGCGCAGGTGACGCCTCACCGCTCCGCCGAGCTCTCGAAGAAACCGAGCGGAGGAGGATGGCCCGAGCTCCTGCGCCAGGTTCCGGATGTCCGGAAGCTGGAGAACGACGAGGCTCAAGACCCGATCCGATCCTTGACAGCGGTCGATCTCCGCGTTCAGTCGACTCCGGAAATAAGTCTCCACGTAGAAGCCCGTCTCGGCGTCTTGAATTGCATGTTGATAGAGATGGGAGTTTTCCAGGGCTGATGCAACGTGGGTCGATAGGGTCGAGAGTAATTCGAGGTTCGGCGGGAATTCGTTTTCTTCGGCACCATCCCGCTTCCGGTAGAGAAGAAGGATGAGACCGGAGAGGCTCGTTGCGGACGAGAAAGGGAGAAGGACGAGACGCTGACAATCTCGAATGAGTTCGGCCTCCGCATCCGACAGCGCCGGGGTTCTTCCCGCAACGAAAAGGGGCACATCCCCAACAACCCGCGGTTCTCCCGCCTCCAGACCGTCTGCGAGAAGACCAGGGGTTCGATCAAAGGAGCGGGCATGGAGGATCCGTCCGTCTTGGAAACCGCCGAGAATCCGGTAGTGATAGTGATCCTCATCGACGACAACGAAAATGAGGCCGTCCGGATTTGCCAGTTCCCGAAAGATACGCCCGGCAACGAGCAAGATCTGGCTGCGTTCAAGAGACGTAGAAAGTTCTCGGCTTCCCCGGCTCAACTCCTGGAGCTCCGCGATTCGAGTCCGGAGCTGCTGGGTCATGGTGTTGAACGCCCGGCCAAGGTTTCCCATCTCATCACTTCTTGGCGTCTCGACTTCGAAGCCGAGGTTTCCGCGGCGCACTTCCTCGGTAGCGAGCTCGAGCTTTTCCACCGGAATCGTGATGCGCTCGGTAAAGACGCTTCCCGTCACGATGACTAGAAGGAAGATCACTGACCCGATCGTCCAGAAGGATCGTTCCAGGAGGTTGCCAAAGGAAAGAAAATCTGTTCGTGGTACCGCGACTCCCAGGGCGGCGAGAATGACTCCGCTTGAATCTCGAAGAAGATCGAAATGAACTTCGTGACTCGTTCCATTCATGGTTCGCTGGCTCCGGTGGGGTCGACCGGTTACCAGGATGTCGCTGATCGTATCCCTGGTGCGTTGAATCCCCTCTTTCGCGAAACCAGCTTTCGGATCCTTCAGGGTTTCAAGGATGGGAACGCCTCGCCGGGAGTAGAAGAACACCTCAGCTTCTCGAGACGGAGCCGATGCCATGTCACGCAGCAGGCCAAGATCAAGAGGGCAGACAAGACGTAGCTCCTGCCAGCTTGTTCCCCCCGGTGTCCTGTTGGTCTGAGAGCCGATGAAGAGGAGATCTCCTGCATCGAAGTGGAGTCCTCCCGGGCTCACCGAAGCATGACCAAAGGCGGAGAAGCCTTCCTTTGGTGGGGGGCTCGTGAAGGTCGTTTCGCGATAGGCGCGTGTGGGGTCGGCGAGAGTTCCCCTGCCTTCTTCCTGGGCGATGTGGGTAAGAACCACGTAGGCTCGAGATTGATTGGGAAAGTATTGTTCTCGTTGCCGGCGCAGGAATTCTTCGATTTCCCGGCTGTCCAGGTTTTCCGCCCAGAGCATCGGGTCGATCCGGGTCTCTGCGTTGATCTCATCCAGGTCGGCAAAGATCTGGTCCTTGCACTGGATCAGCATCTGGGCTGCAGTCTCCTGGACCCGCCTCTTGTGCTGCTCGACCGAGTCCTGAAGAGAGGTCAGCAGGGTCCGGGTCTTTTGAGAAGCTTCGAATTCCAGCCGGGTTCGAGTGAGGCCGTTGAGGACGAAGAAGAGAACACCCAGGGGAAGGATCGACACAAGGATGAAGGCCATCACGAGTTTCAGACGCAGGCGACGGGCTCGATCAAGAAGGTCGGTAAGAGCGATCAGGCCAAGGGGAAGGATGAGAGCAAGAAGGCACAATCGAACGATGTTCCATCCCGGTTTAGACGACTCCACCGGCGGCTGAGTCTGTTCGACGGTAAGGATGAGCTCCGGACGCTGCTGGGGGTAAATGGGAAGAACTGCGCGAAGAGTAGGAGCGGCCCCGTCCTCATCTTCCCGAAATCGACTTTCCGGAGCAGAAGATAGGGAAGCGAGAAGGGAGGGATCCTTGTTGATCTCCAGGGAGAGGTCCGAGAGACTCGCTTTCGTTTCCGGGGAAAGAGAGAAGCTGCCGTTACCCTGAGGAATCATGTGGGATAAGGATTGATATCGGTCCTCGTCTTTTTCCCGTTCCATGCCAAGGACAACCGCAGCGAGCTGAATCGCGCAACCAGCATCGTTATCCAGGACGCTCAGAGTCTCGAGGTTCCGCATTTTTCCAAGAGGTAGAGTCAGGATGAGGAATCGTACGCCGGTGCGGGGAACGACCCACGCCAGGTCGACGGCCTCGGACTTCAGGCTTTGATCGAGGCCCACAAGGAGCTGGTCATCGACGTTTTCACGATAGACGAGAGGCACCTCCAGGCGTTCTCCCTCTTGATCGGTGATGAGGAAGGACCCGACTTCGGCGCCGGTTCGCGGAAGCTCATTGTCTCTGCGGTCGCTGGTGTACACAAACCACATGGTTTCCGCAGGTTGGTCGATGGCGAACTCGAGGGGCCCGGAGGGAGTCGTTCGGGGAAGCGAACCGGGATTCGTCGTCCACGCGTGCAAGGCGACAGGGACACCGGTCAGAGTGGGGCGTGAAAGGACGACGGGGATGGGGGCCTCGGAATCTGCCGGCAATGCGGTCACCGCAGTGAGCGAGAACGGGATCGTGGCTGAAGCGTGGCGATAGGTCAATCGATGAATGGGGACGTTTCGCTTCTCCTCCGGGATGGGGATAAGAAGCTGATCCCAATGTTCGTAGATGGGATCGTCCAAAGTGGGAAGGATCTGGCGGCTTGCGGCTACCTGAACCTGCGGAGACCAGTTTGATCCAAGGTGGCGTGGGTCTCTGGAGATTCCCCAGTCCGCGTTGTGCCCGAGCTCGATGGGGATCTGGTCAGGAGCCCCTCTTGCGTAGTGAATCTCGAAGTGTCCGACAACCCGACCGGATCGGTTCATCCGTTCTTGAGGGCCTGGTCCCGGACTTGTCATCCCGGGGTGAACGGGAATCGTGTAGATGAGCGCGAGCTCTTCGATTCCCGGATCCAGCCCGAGATGAAATACCCTTTTCTCACCCGGTTGATTGAACTCTGCTTCCGAATTGCGCCGGTCGTAGTAGGGAATCCCCTGGTGAGTTTGAGAGAGACTCGGTTCATCTTTCTCTTGCAAAGCGACGGTTTGATAGCGATGGACCGGAGCAAGTTGAACCGGCTCCCCGAGAAGGAGCTGGGTCAGGTCTTCACTGTTCCTGGAGGAATCCGGATTGATGAGCTGTTCGCTGCGGACCTCCAGGAGAACTTCTTCCAGAGTGTCGAGGCGCTTTGAGAACATCAACCTTGCCTGGAGCTTCTGGCGATGAGTCAGGAGCGCCGGGATGAGCCCCGAAAGAAGGAGAAGCGCACCGAGGCTTGAGAGCGCGATGATTCGAGTGCGGGAGGAGAGACGGGCCAGGCGAGGAGCCAGGCGACTGACCGCCAGGCCAAGCACCATGAGGGCTGCAATGAGGCCAAGAGTAAGGGCGAGATCTTTTTCTTCGTCCCAGCTGCGGGTGACCGTCTGAGGAGGAGTGTTGTGCGGGTCTCGAAAGCGGACTCGACCAAAATTCGCCGGGCTCTGAACCGGAGGTTCCCGTCCGGACCACATGATGTAAGCGTGCTCGTTGTCCCCATCCTGCTCCCCATCGATGTCGTTGATGGCGAGATTGAGACCGATTTCCGTTCCGGGCGTCGTTTCGAGGTGCTTGAAATGGACCAGGGGGATCTTGGCCTCGAACTGATAGCCACCCTCCATGGTCGTCCATGCCACCTTGACCCCTTCGAAGCGACTCGACGACTGTTCGATGATTCCTCCCTGCTGCCAGATGCCCCAGGGTCTCCTGGGATTGAGAGGCATGAGGAAGATCTGGTAGTCGTCGTCCGAAAAAAGTGATGGGGGATCTGACCCTTCCGGTTCATCGATTCTCGTGTCGAGGAAGAACTCGATGGAATCTCCCTGCCACCACATGGGAGGATTTTCGTTGGTGAGGGAGTCGTCCCGGATAAGGCCGACAATGAAGAGGTTGTCATCGTCATAGGCGAGGATGAAGCGTGCTGACAGGTCTCCCGGACCGGACCAGCGAGCCTCTCGTCCCGGAAGAAGTTGATCTTGCCGGGAGAGGGTAAGAATCCGATCGGCGGGAAGTTCGCGCAATGCCCATTCCCGGGTGTCTCCATCGATCTCGACCGGAAGATGAGGAGCGACCCGTTCGACGATCGCGATCTCCCGCTCCTGACTCAACACGGGAGGAGAGAGGAGGACGATGATCAGAAAGACGAGCGTTCTATGAAAAAGCCGATCCATATCCTTGAGGATAGGGATCGGCCTTCGTTGAATCATGTGTTTTCAGGAAAATCCGCTGAACTTCTCTTTTTCAGGGTGGGTTAGCGTCGTCCGCCGCCCCCGTCTCTTCGGCCACCACCCCGGTCTTCTCGGGGTTGGGATTGACCGCCGCCGCCACCCCCGGCTCGTGCCGGCTCGGGCTCGCCGTCCTGGAAGACGGCCTTTCGCGAGAGCTTGATGCGTCCCTGGGCATCGATGTTGATGCACTTGGCCTGGATCTGATCTCCCACGTTGACCACATCCGTCACAGCACTGACGTACTCATTTGAAAGCTCGGAGACATGAATCAGGCCTTCTTGACCGGGGAGGATCTCGACAAAGGCGCCAAAGTCCTTGATAGAAGTTACCCGGCCATCGTAGACCCTTCCGATCTCTGCTTCGGCGGTGAGCCCTTCGACCTGCCTTCGGCAAGCAAGCGACCGCTCTTCGTTGTCGGAGTAGATCTTCACCGTTCCGTCGTCGGAAACCACGATGGTGGATTCGTTCTCGTCCTGGAGACGGCGAATGTTCTTTCCGCCCGGCCCGATCAAGGCGCCGATCTTGTCCGGGTTGATCTTCATGGTCTGAATGCGCGGTGCGTACTTGGAGATGTTCTCTCGAGGTCGTCTGATGGAACCTAACATCGTCCGCAAGATGTGCTTTCGCCCTTCCGCGGCCTGAGCAAGAGCAGTTTCAAGGATCTGGAAACTGATTCCCGCTACCTTGATGTCCATCTGCAGGCCGGTGATTCCATGCTGGGTTCCGGAGACTTTGAAGTCCATGTCGCCGCAGTGGTCTTCTGTTCCCAGGATGTCGGAGAGGATGCGGATTTCATCCCCTTCTTTGATGAGACCCATGGCGATTCCGGCGACAGGGTTCTGAATCGGAACGCCCGCGTCCATCATTGCCAGGGTGCCTCCGCAGACCGAAGCCATCGAGGAGGAGCCGTTGGATTCCATGATGTCCGAGACGACTCGAACGGTGTACGGGAACTTATCGTCTTCCGGTAGAACCGGTTCGAGGGAGCGCTCGGCGAGGGCTCCGTGTCCGATTTCTCTTCGGCCGGGTCCTCGGATGGGTCGAACTTCCCCGACACAGAAGGGGGGGAAGTTGTAGTGAAGCATGAAGTTCTTCTTGT
>JAJDCM010000141.1 GCA_029260825.1 Planctomycetota bacterium
ATGACAAGGAAGAAATCGGCTCGGCAGAGGTTCTACAGGCGAGTAGCCAATTGCGGAATGCGATGGGTCAGCTTGGAGTGATCTGCTGCTCCAAGGCACCGACAAAGTCGGCCCATTTGAAGAGGAATACGATCTACAGCGAACACAAGAAGATTCTCCTGTTCCTGACCAAGAATCACCTGAAGGAGATGCTGTCCATACGAGAGCGAGGAGAGGATCCGTCTGACCTAATCTTGGACTTGATCGATAGCTTCAAGCTTGAGCATGAATGAATATCGCAAAACGGAATAGATCACGTGGAAGTTACTAGGAGCACGGCCCAGTGGTACCGAATTAGTCATGAGGCGCCATCTGAGTCGTCTCGTCCCCCGCCTCTTCTGAGGGGGCCTGGCTTTCCGGGCCGTAACCGTCCAACAAGGTTGCGCGCGGACCTGAATACGCTTACGCCCGAGAGGCTCACTCAGTTTCACGCGATTGTGGCTGGAGGGAAGAGCGCAGATCCTTAAGGTTAAGCCTACAAGCCGCGCAGCAGCGTAAGTGCGCAGACCTCCTCGGTTTCAACTCTCGTCAGGGCATTCTCGATGAAGGCGGCTGCGATTTCCGCGTCCAAGCACTTTGATGGATTGTGCATTGTCGAGACCTTATGAAGTTCTCTACTCCTTCTCGTGACGACTTACCCCCCCCCATTACCGAGCGAGGTGAGGGGGCTTTCTACCTGTTCGTAGGAGAAAGAGAGTTTTGTTGCGTGGGAATCCTCTCTTTTTCTATTCTGATGTGACGCCCAATAGCGACGCCCTCGCCCTACTGAGTGTCCGCTACTTCACACGTTCATCCAGGAAGTGGTCCGTGATCGGATGCACACCGCGATGACGCTTCACCGACTTGGATTGATAGATACCCGATACTTGACACCCTTCCATCCCACACCCAAGGCGGGGCGCTCGACGCCTTTCATTTCGAACTTATCCGTCTTGCCGAGCCACTCCCTCTTGTCCTCTGTGATGTCGATCAGGACTGGAGTGGGAGGACTGAACGCGCACTCGAATTGCTGTGCCCCCGGGCGCTCCTCTATGTGTCCTTTACCGTCCTTTTCACTCACCGCCACCGACAGCCGCGTGTAGTGTCGTCGATCCACGTTCGTGAATACCAGTCGTCCCACTGACGGTGGAATCATCCGAGGTCTGCCTTTGTAGTTTCGGAGATTCCACTCGCTTGTCTTCGTCGTCAGCTCCGTGTTCTTAAGGGTTGCTGAGAAAATAAGATCGAGTTCTGCCTCACCGCCGTCTCTCCCCCCGTAATCCAACTCAGAAAACTCTACGACGATATCAACCTGATGGGCCCACAGCATGGTGGCAGCACCTGGCTCAAAGTTCGGTTCCTCCTCCTTGACTAGCATGCTGATGGCTGGTACTTCCACGACCGAGACGTCCAGCGCAGCTCGCAACGTGGTCAAGTCGAGGGAGAGCGGCTCTACACGTACGACCATGTCGTCGATGACGAATGAATCGACATTGGCCGTGTCGTATACGTACGCTCCCTCAGTCGAAAGCACCGAGAACACATCTGCTGACGCTGTACCAGAGAATGTACGCGCCTTGGTGAGACTCACTACCCCAGAGTCAATGAGATGAATCGCCTGCAGAAAGAGAACATCACGCGTGCTGGGGTCATCTAAAAAGACTAGGATTTGGTCCCGTAAGACGACGTCTGGGCCATTCACAGCGGTCTTTATGGCATGAAGCCTTTCCATTAGGTCAACTGTGTTGGTGGCGCGAAAATGAGTGAGCTTCGCCGTCATTTTGTAGAGCGCACTCTCGTCTATTTGCGCTGCAACCGAACCGTACATGGGAACGGAGACGGATGCCTTGCTCACAACGGCCCGGTTAACGTGAGCTGACTGGCTCAGTGTCGTTGCCGGCCCGGGACGTAATTTCGGCGGTGGAGAGATAGTGACCGGCGGTTGAACGTCCAACCCATCGCTGCCCTCCTTCCGGAAGATGAGCTGGCCCATTGCGGCCAAGACGTCTACAAGGCGGTCGTTACTTGCATTCTCTCCTTCTGCACTCACCGACTTCGCCCATGAAACCAACTGGCTGATCGACAGTTCTGTGTTGAACGTATCCTGGTTGCTCACCGAGAAGCCATACTTTGGGTTGGTGTCGGTGGTCGGAACGACCTCGGTTGGAAGTGTGAATTGCGCGTTCGAGCCACCAGGAGAGTAGGCAACCTTTATCTTTCCGTCCAGCGGAACGTCCATTGTCAGGGTGCCTTCGGATTTCTGAGGCGGTTGCCCCTCATCCGTGGAGGGGGCGGCTGGAAGCTTGACCAATTCCTGCTTGTAGATCGATCCCTCCTCTTCCGTCACTTCAATCTTTGCCGCCACTGGCATGCGAAGGTAGTTCTCGAACTCAAGAGTAGCGGTGGTTGTGTTCGAGCAGCCACACAGTGCGGCAATCGGGGCGACAAAGACGGCAAGGTTCGTTATTCGCATTGGAGCTTCTCCCACTCTCTGCTCAACTGTTCTGTAAAGAGTTCCGCGCTTCGAAGAGAACCCCCGAAGGCTTCTCAAGTTGGTCGGATTGTACCAAGAAACGGAAGATCTTTTCCTCATTCTGCTCTGGCCTACCACTTGACGCTGCCCCTCTGTGGTATCTGTGCATTGATACTAGGTTGAAAAGGCCAGGAACCCCAACGATTTTCTCTCGGCCCGTGATGTGGCCCGATCAGGAAATCCGTCACTCCATAATCGGTGGCGGTCTATCGCCATACTGAATCCTATTAACTGAATCTGGCACTTTTGTCACTTTTCTGAAGAAAATCATAGGCCACCTGATCCCCTTGATCCCTTTCCTTGCTCCACTTATGATTCACGCCACAAGAGCCCCATCAGTCCGGTAGATAGGAAGCTGGTCCAGAGTCGAGCCTTGTAGGAGTTCGAATGAAGCCTCGAATGGGAATCACTTCGACGTAGGCACGTGGCATCGTCCGTGTAGGGCAAGAACATGGTACGGGGGAATAGTGATGATTAGGGATATTTGCGCGTTTGCTCTTTTCGTAGGCATGGTGTTTGTCGGGGTGGTTCACACAAGGACGAAGCGTTTCGAAAAGAGCTCGATGTTCATCTGTCATTGCTCAAACGCCAGAAGCTGATCCATCAGTGGGATGATCGCCAAATCGGGGCCGGATCGGATTGGGAGAAAGAGATCGACGAAAACCTCAAGATTGCCGACGTGACCTTGTTCCTCGTGAGCCCCGACTTCCTCGCATCAGACTATTGCTATGAGCTCGAAGCGAAGACGGCGCTTGAGCGTCATGATGCAGGAGAAACGCGCGCCATCCCCATCGTCGTTCGACATTGTGACTGGGAATCCTCTCCGCTTGGCAAGCTTCAGGCCCTGCCGGATAACGGAAAGCCCATCAAGACATTCGAAGACCGCGACGAAGCCTGGAAGAGTGTCGTTACGACGTTGAGGCGAGTTGTAACCGAGATCGCCAACCGCGACTTGAAGAAAGTGTGAGGGAAGTGGGATGACTAAGGAAGAGGCGCTTATGCTGCTGCGAGGTGGTCCCGAGGGGGTCCGGGAATGGAATCGGCGCCGCACCGGAGGCGAGAAGATTCCGAGCCTTGAGGGCGCTGTCCTCGTCGGTGCCAACCTCGGCGGCGTTAACCTCCTCGGCACAAGCCTCAGCAGTGCCAACCTCTTTGAAGCCGATCTTAGCGGTGCCGACCTCAGTGAAGCAAACCTCCGTAGTGCTAACGTTAGCCGTGTCAATCTCAGGGGTGCCAATCTCTTTCGAACCAACCTTAGCGGAGCCAACCTCTTCAGTGCCGACTTCACCAACTCTAGATTTGGTTACACAACGGTGGCGTGCGATTTGTCCCGTGGGATAGGACTCGACGAGGCAAAGCACGTAGGTCCGTCTAAGGTCTCCCTCGATGCTTTACTTTCTTTCGAAGAAGACCTGCCGGAGAAGTTTCTGCGCGGCTGCGGCCTCGCCGACGAAGAAATAGACTACTTCCGTAGTCGCATCGGCTCACCTATCCGCTACTACTCTTGCTTCATCAGCTATACGGAATCTGACCGAGAAATCGCCGATCGAATCCACTCAGAACTTCAAGTAAATAACGTTCGCTGTTGGTTCGCTCCGCAGGACATGAAGATAGGGGAGGCAATTAGGTCTACGATAAATGAAGCGATACGTGTTCGCGATAAACTTGTGCTGATTATGTCGGAGGAATCGATCGCTAGCGGGTGGGTCAAGAAGGAAGTGAAGCTAGCCCTCGCTGAGGAGGAGAAGCGGGAGAAGACTGTTCTCTTTCCGATCCGACTCGACGATGCCGTCTTCGACTGTACTGATCGGTGGGCGAACGACATCCAGAGGGAGCGTCATATCGGCGACTTCACCGACTGGAAAGATCACGATTCCTACAAAGCTGCTTTCGAACGCCTGCTTCGGGACCTAAAGAAGGAGAGCGAGGGAAGTGATGACTAGGGAAAAGGCGCTTGAGCTCCTTCGTGGTGGAAAAGAGGGTGTCAAGGAATGGAATTGTCGTCGGAAGGCAGGTGAGAAGATTCCACGCCTTGAAGGAGCAAACCTCAGAAGAGCCGACCTGGATAGGGCGAACCTCCGCGAAGTGGAATTTGTTGTCACCGACCTCAGTTATTCCAGACTCAGCGGAGCCAGCCTCAGAGAAGCCAGACTGACGGGGGCTTGTCTCCGTCGAGCCGACCTCACCGGAGCGGATCTCCGCGATGCCGAACTCTTCGGGGTCAACTTTAGTCGGTCCGATCTAAGCGGTTCCGATTTCAGCGGCGCAAGAACACTGGATACGGTTTTTGCGTGCAATTTATCCGGCGTGATAGGGCTTGATAAGATCGTTCCGAGTGGGCCATCAAATGTTTCATTAGATGCGTTGCTTTCTTTAAGAGACGACCTCCCGGAGAGGTTTCTCAGAGGCTGCGGGCTCGCTGACGAAGAGCTCGAGTACTTCCGGGGCCGCATTGGATCACCAATCCAATTCTACTCCTGCTTCATCAGCTACAACCACGAGGATAAGGTGTTTGCGCGGCGTCTCCACGATCATCTCCAAGGCGAAGGCATCCGCTGTTGGCTGGACGACCACCAGATTCTTCCCGGAGACGACATTCACGAACAGGTCAACCGTGGCATTCGCCTCTGGGACAAGATCCTCCTCTGTGCATCGAAGAACTCTCTTCACAGTTGGTGGGTCGATAATGAGATCGAGACGGCTTTCCAGAAAGAGCGGGAGTTGATGAAGGAGCGGGGGAGCAAGACTCTGGCTCTGATCCCGCTGAATCTGGATGGCCACCTGTTCTCCGATGAATGGCAGAACGGGAAGAGGGATCAGATCCGGGCCAGGCTCGCTGCTGATTTCGTGGGCTGGGAGAAAGACAACGCCATCTTTGATCGGGAAGTGCAGAACGTGATCAAGGCGCTTCGGGCCGATGAGGGTGGACGGGAGAAGGCCCCGGAGTCGCGATTGTGAGCCTTGCGAGAAAAGGGACTTATCAGGATTTCGTGCAGAGGGTCCGCCGGCATCGTCCAACCGAAATCATAGCGGCCTGTGGCGCGGAATCAGCGACCATCCCCCTTCAGGCGTCTGGCCGCAAGGACGCTCCGCCTAGGATGCCGGACTTCGCGTTGGCAGGAATTACACGGGCAGCGATCGTGCATGGCAATGAGCACAGGGAAAATCCGGTGACTGAGAGAGCATTGCTTGAGATGACAAGGATATTCATCAACATTGAGGAGCCGTTCACGCAAGACAATGATCTGAGGTCGTTTTGGGTCCGAATGGGTTCAGAACAGTTTCCTTATCAGGCCCTTCCTTTTATTGATCTCGCCCGGACACGGGCACTATTGGTGGACGCGGCAATTGCCACGAGCCAGACGGTTGTCAATCCGGCATTTTGGTCTGATCTTCTCGGCTGTAGCCTTGACGAGTTCGTCGGCGTATCTATGTTTTTGTACACAAGCGCCCTGAAGAACTCCGGAAAGTTCAACCCAGGCTGGTTGAATCAGCGGAATTTCGAGCCCATCTTTTCCTTGCTTGCCAAGGATGTAATCGAGCAAGCAGTCCAACGAAATTTCATCCAGTCCCGAGAGGAGTACAGGGAGATTGCGATTGGACATCCGATCGATGACCCCACCCTCAAGCGCTACTCATTCAATCCTATTCTTGTGAAACCGTTCGTTCAGATCGGCCAAATGATCCCCATTGGTAAGCGTTGCATGAAGTGCGCCTAGAAACCGGTTCCCCGCCGTGAGAATCTAGCCATCGTGTCCGACCTGATGGTTAAAACTCAAAAGGAGCGTAGGCGATGGACCCGAAGCAAAAGCGAGAGCGGAATACACCCGAGAAGATGAGGGAACTCTTCGAACGGAGGACGAAAGAAGGTTGGAGCCTTCGTCAGCTTGCGAGCGAATCCGGCATCTCGATGACGACGCTCAATTATTGGCGCGGGAAACTCAAGCGGGAGGCGGGTAGCACCATAAAGAAGGTTGAAGCAAGCTCCGAATCGTTCATTCCGATTGATCTCCAACCCATATCCGATGTCACTTCTGGACATTTTGAAGTTGTCATGCCATCGGGTTGTCGCGTTTTCGTTCCCCATCAATTCAATCCAGATTCTCTCGCTCAGCTCTTGGGCGTTCTTCGATCCTCATGCTGAGCCTCCCCGGCTCGGTTCGTATCTTCCTTGCAAGAGATCCTGTCGATTTCAGAAAAGCATTCGACGGCCTTTGCTCGGTGATTCGAGATGGTTTTGGCGACGACCCGCTCACCGGTCATCTCTTCGTCTTCTTCAACAAACGGCG
>JAJDCM010000142.1 GCA_029260825.1 Planctomycetota bacterium
GAGGCTCGAGATGTCCTTGTCGATCCTTGCGAGCGAAAGGTCTACTGGACGGGACTACGGACGATCAATCGGGCGAATCTCGACGGCACCCAGGTTGAGGAAATCACCAGCTCCGATTTCTTCCCGTGGGACCTTGCTCTGGATCCACGTACCCAGCAAATCCTCTACACAGAACCCCTGCCAGGAAGAATCTCGTCCGTAACTCGCGATGGGAGCCAGGTGCTCAGCATCGTGTCCGGCCATCGGTCGGGAAAACCGCACAAGATCGTCTTTGATTCTCCCGGAGAGGTTCTTCGAATCGACGGCAGCTCGGGTTTTGTATCCAAACCGACGAACGAATCTCTCGAGATCACACTCGACGCAACAAGCCAGGGCCCTGGCTCACCCCGGTATGTACTCTGGTTCTGGCCTGGCCAGGACTTTCACCCGTCGCGCAGTCTGGGGACATGCTTCATCAACCCGACTCCACTTGACTCCTCCCTTTCGCCCCAGCCGTTTCTTTGCCTGACGAGTCTCGACCTTTCTCCACTGGCATGTGGTGAAGTGAATGTTCTCCAGGGGCCAAGCCGAGCGCCCTTCACCATCACTCGACCAGGAGGTCTGGGTTCCCCGATGGTGTTCACGATACAAGGAGTCATCGAGAGTGCCGGCGCCAATTCCAGCGGCTTCATCCCCACGAATCCAATCGTGCTGGAGATCCGGTAGCGACGGTCAAGAGGCATCGCCGCCGTATAGTCTTAACTCAGGGCATCAAGCCGTTCTCGGAGTGACTTGAGAGCCATTTCGCGACCAAACGGACCGGCGACATCGCTTCGAGCTCTCTTGCCCACTTGTCGTCCCCGTTCCCGGTTCTCCACCACCTCTCTCATGAGCTGGCGGAGATGCCCTTTCGATGGATTTGCCCACCGGTGACCTTTGAACCAATTCGCTTCCTTCACCGCAACTTCCGGAACATCCACAACGGTGTGGTCGATGAGGAACGAATTCTCCCGGTTCATATATTCGAGATTCCCACTCCAGGATGTTCCAATAACCGGGAGTCCACAGGCCATCGCCTCCATGTAGGGGCGCCCCCATCCTTCACCGCGGCTCGGCATCACGAATGCATCGCAAGCGGTGTACAACGAAGGCATGTCAGACTGCGTCAGAAAGTCGGGGAGTACAACCAACTCCGGAATATGGTCGGGATCTCGCCCCATGGTCTTTCGCACATAGACTTCAATCATCTCGGCAATCTTCTTCTGAGACCATCCAAGAGACGAGGAGACTCTGAGGAAAAGACACACATCCTCCTCTTCCGCAAACTCCTCGATGTAGGCGCTGAGGAGGACATCCCATCCCTTTCGCAACGTCCAGTCAAAGATGGAGAGGAAGTTGAATCCCCTGCGCCCCGAAAGCGACATCGGAGGAACTTCGGGGGTGAAAAAATCGGTGTCGACGAATGCCGGAACTTTCTTCAGGAGAGATTCAGGAACCCCACTTCGAGCAAACGTCTCCAGGTTGAAATCAGTTGGCACCCAGATCTCGTCCATCTTCTTGCAATGGTCCACCCAGTTTTCCGGAATCCTGTCCGTCTCAAAGATCGTTCGCCCCACATTCGCATGAACGTAAGGCAGAGGGTGAAACATCGTGGGAAAGGCATGGAACACGTGAATCGCTCGAGCTCGTGGATCTGGCGCCCGAGAGACCATGGCCCGAAGTCGGCGTTGATCATCCGGCCGCAGTCGAGCACGCTGCTGACTCCAGAAGAGAGGAATCCCGTGCACGATTTCCCTTGCGCCCTCAAGACCTAGCGCGAAGGACCGGGCCTCCTCGCCATATCCGCTGGGATCGAACAACGGCGCCTGCCAGACAACACAACGTTCTTTCGAAACCGGAGAAGGAGTTCGGCCCTTGGCCCCATTCGCCACCCAAGTCGCCCCTCCATTCGGACCGCTACTCAACATGTTCTCCCAGACAGAAAGAGTCCGCTTGGCGGTCTGTTCCCACGAGAACTGGGGAGCCCTTTGTAAACATCGCTGTCTCTCCAGCCTTCTTTTCTCCGGATCAAGAAGCATGTCCTCCATGACTCGCGCCGCTCCAAGAACATCGTGAGCCTCCACAAGCAAGGACGAGGGGCCAATGACCTCGGGAAGCGAAGCGGCTCGGCTTCCAATAACCGGACATCCCTCGGCCATCGCTTCAAGCGCAGGAAACCCAAACCCCTCGTACTTGGACAAAAAGACAAGAGCACACGCCTCCGCGTACAGGACCTCCAGATCCTCTCGAGATACAAAACCAGGGAACACCACGTTGCGAAGCAACGGCGCTTTTTTCGAGAGCCTCGCGTACTTGGCCAGATCAGCATCGAGACGGCCGACGACCACAAGAAAAACATTGTGGCGTTCTCGAACAACAGAAAACGCCTCGAGTACGGTTTCAAAATTCTTGTGGGAATCCACTGCTCCGACGTGAAGGAAAAAGGGCCCCTGAATTCCAAGCTTTTCGCGAATCGCCTCCATCGAAACATTCTTCGATTGAGGCCTCTCTCTTCGACTCTGGTTCAGTCCGGCAAGAACACAGCGAACCCGTTCCTCGGGAAGAGTCAGGGTGTTGACCACGTCGAGCTTGGTGAACTCCGAGTTGGTCAGAATCATCGCATCACTCTTGCGAAGCTGCTCCAGGCGAGCGTGGTAAACCGCTCGAAGATCGTCAGTCCAGGTCGACCAGTAGAACCGAAGCGGAATGAGGTCGTGAAACAGGGCGGTCATCCGCGAATCATGAAAGACACGAAACGGCGAATCAAAACCAAAGGACAGATTCATGGGGTCGGGTAGATGAACGAGATCCAGCTCCCCCGGAGCATAAGACCCAAGATCGGCATAAGATACATTACCCAGACCGAGCAACGGTCTCAGTGCCGCGGGCGCATCTCCCTCACCAAAGCACACGAACTCCCACTGAGGGCGGGCCTCCGAGAGTGCCACCAGATGATTCACCGTATAGTGGCCAATCCCCCGGGACACTGAATTTGCATAATAAAGCGTCCGGATATCGACCCCGATACGCTTCCGGTCGCCCCCATCAAATCGACTCGCCGGTGCCTTGATTCCTGTCGACCTTGCGCCGACGGCTTCTCGGGCATCTGGCTCTCCATTCCGCGTCCCGTCCATCTCTCCTGACTGGAAACCGGGCTCAACTCGAGCTCCTTGTTTCTCGAGAAAGATCACCATGGAGGTGAGAATCGAGGATCCGCATCGATGAAGGAAATGGGGACGGCGTCCTTCGTTTGCAGGACAGTCGGCGAACGCTTCCATCGTTTCGTCGTTAAGGTCCCTACCAAAGGCCCCGATCATTTTCATGTCGTTAAAGTCCGAGAAAAAGTCTTCGACTTCGGAGAGCCTGGGGCGGCTGTGATCGATGGCGGAGTTCAAAATCACATCGGAAGAGACGGCAATCACTCCTCCGGGTTTCACGACCCGCGCCATCTCTTGCAGCATCCGGCGCGATCCCTCTCTCCCACCACAGTGCTGAATCACGGAGGCCGCGTAAGCGAAGTCGAAGCTCTCATCATCGTGGCTCAAGCTTCGGCCATCCATCCGTCGCACTCGAAAATTCTCGAGACTCGCTCCCTCGGGCGCGTATGCCTCCGGGTTCTCAGGTAGGTCAACCGGAACATCAAAGAGCTGCTTGCTTCGATCGTCGTAGAAGTCAATCGCCTCGAGTGACCCCACCCGGTCAGCGATTTTCCACATGAGCATCTCTTTCCCGGCTCCGACGGCAAGGCCACGCTTGTCACTCCGGAGGCAGTCAAGGCTCTTCAAGCCGAACAGAATTTGCCCGTACTCCCATGTCTGACGATGCCGCTGATAGTAGTTAAGGGAGTTTTCGTCACCGAGGACATCTGCTACCCCCTCAACCCAGGAGGGAGAATTCCAGTCCCGGGATGAACAGACCTTGGAGTAGGTAACACCCTCCTGTTCGGTACTGAGAAACTGAACATCAATCTCCTGCCTCGCCTGGACACTGTACCTCCTCCCTCGAAGGACAGTCTCGATGGCACCCAGCTTGGTTCCGAGGAGCTGGTGCCCCAGAGATCGAGCAAGAGCGACGTTCACCGCCAGGAGGTCCAGGAGGGTTTGCGAAACAGGCGCCTGACGTTCTTGGTGCTCCCGTTGAGCATCCCGAGAATACAGAAGCCGATCGAGGTGCCACAATGCGGAACACACCTCTTCTCGGGGAATACGGGTTCTTCCCTGCATCTGGGCCAATCGGGTCATGACCGGGCCATCCGCACGAATGATAGAACGAGGATGAAGAATCCATCCGGAATCATCGATCAGACCAAGCCGGATCCACTTCTGAACCAGGTATGCCTGGTTCTTGCGCGAACGCTCCTCGGAGGACTCGGAAACAGCAGCACCCGATTGATGTTCAGCGTGATGAAGTGCAGGAGCGCTCACGGCATACACTTCATGTCCAAGCCCGATGGCGCGCAAGCAATAGTCATCGTCCTCGTGCCAGAACAAGCCCAGGGCCTCGTCGAAGAGTCCTACTTCTTGAGCGACCCTGGCCCGAACCCAGAACGCAAATCCACTCACCGCGTCCACGGTTCCCCCGTCAAGCGGAGAGGCAAGCAACCTCCGTTCATCACCCACGATTTCAATCGGGTGTCCCGTTGCACCAACAATTCCGACTTCCGAGCGACGATCCAGGATCTCCAGAAACGGCTCTTCCCAGGACTCTTCAACCGTCACATCATTATCCAGAAAGGCCACAGTTCCATCCTCAGGAACACTCTCCAGAATTCTTCTGAGGAGCCGATTCCGCCCTCCGGGCACCCCGTGATTCTGATCGCTCAGCTCCACGCGAACTCGTGGATCGTTCAGATTGGCCAGCCATGCCGGGGTTCCGTCCGTCGAAGCATTGTCAAGAATGAACAGATTGAACGGACGATGCGTCTTTTTGAGCAAGCTCTCAACACAACGCTGAGTGTGTTCCAGCGCATTGTGCGTCAGGATGGCAAGATTGATCTTTTGCGGAACAACGGAAGGACGCAGCCTCTTACTCTTCACCGCCTTCTTGCAGAGTACCTCATACTCTCTGACGAACCGATCCACATCGAATCGTTCTTCGACAGCTTTCCTACCGTTCTCTGAAAGCCTGTTTCTCAAATCCTGACTCTTGAGAACACGCAGGATCTCCGTGCCGAGCTCGTCTGGCTTGTCGGGAGGAACCAGGATGCAATCCTCACCATCGTTGAGATGACCGGCGATGCCCTGCCCCGTCGACAGGATCGTTGGCCGTCCACACGCCATGGCCTCAACACTTGTATAGGAGAAGCTCTCGAACCTTGAAGGATTCACGCACACCGAGGCCTGAGAGTACTCCTCATGGAGAATCTCCCTCGGTTTATAGCTGACAAATTCGATCCGATCACGGGCAAGTCCGACTTTGTCGGCGAGCTCCAGCAGATGCTCCGTCGCATTGCGTCCATCAAAAGTCCCACAACGACCCACCAACCTCAACATGGCATCCGGAATCTGTTTACTGACCCGGGCCATCGCTCGAATGAGAACATCGCCACCCTTGATCGGAGTGAGTCGGTTCACGGAGAGAACGACAGGAGACGACTCCTTGGCCGTGCACGCCGAAACCGGGAAACGATCGAGATCAACCGGATTGGGAAGAACTTCCGGGGATGCCCGTCGAATGGCCCAGTTTCCCTCGATCCGCCTCACGATCTCCTTCGAAGGCGCAGTAATCAGGTCCGCCCTCTCCGTCGCCCATCTTTCGATCTCGTCCACTTGCCTCTCGGCAGCGGACCCATCGTCATATTCAAAAGAACGCAAGATGAAACTAGGCCCATGGAGCCGGACCATGGTGACCGTTCCAGGTGGCGGCTGGTAGGCCCAGCCTTCCCCGGCCCAATCGGCGAATTCAACCACGTCGAAGGGTTTTTCCCGGCCAAGGTCAGCCAGTCGACGTGCGACTGCCCGGCCATACTCCTTCAATTCTTTTGGATCCTTTGCATTCGGAGCGCCGACGGAAACGTGGTGAACGGAAACACCGGACCTCTCCCAGTCGGCGGGCATTTCCTCACAAGAGCGGGTCACCACGTGGACATCGTGCCCTCGACTTGCGAGAGCTCCGGTCACCGTCAGAACATAGGCGGCGATCCCCCCCATCGACTCATCTTTGTCCTTGATCGGATATTCATGGGTCACGAAGGCGAGACGCATTCCTGCCTGATTCGCCTTCCGATCCAGGGCTTCTTTCGAGGCGCGGTTCAACACGACCGTAGCAAATGGACGCTTTCGATAGTCTTCGAACAGCTCCGCTTCTCCCCCAACCGTCTCGAAGTCAGTTGCCGTCCACTCACTCCTGTGTCGCTCCAGGTCGTTTCCGTAGGCATCGTCTTGAGGCCAATCCGGGCCAAGAGGAATGTTGACCAGAATCTTTCCCTTCTCCGAGAGGTGTTCGCAGATCTGGGAAAGTATCCTGAACCCCTCCTCCTTCTCGAAATGCTCCAGAACGTCGCCAAGAATCACGAGGTCGTAGGTCCCGAGTTTCGGCAAAACCTCCCGGACATCCTCCAGGTAGAGATTGGAGTAGAATGTGCGATGTGCATCGGTAATGTACCGGGGAAACCCCTCCACCCCGTCGATCCGAACCGACCACTGGTGGGGATAGGGCCGTCCCTCCCAGACGTCGAGAAACTCCCGGCAAAGCGCACCCCAGCGCCCAAACCCGCACCCGACATCCAAGACCGACTCCGGCATCCATTCCCTGATGAGCCCGATTGAATAACTGATGTTCTGCCAGTTGCTGGTGGGCATAGCTCTCCTACTCACTCGAGGGAAACCACGGTAAAAGGGCACCTCCTATCGACGCACACGCTTTCCTCATCGGCAAACTTAAAAGGAGCCATTAGTCTAAAGTCCACCCTGATTTCGGACCGATCATGTCCCGGGTAGGAACTGGAAGTACACCTGGAGCAAGCCATGATCGATCGTGCGACGAAGAAGATTCGCCTGGTGGACATCATCGATGGCCTCCATGAAGGCAAAGAGGTCTTCTTCAAATACATCCGCACGGCTCGGGACATCATGACCAAAGACGTCAAGTTCCTCACTCTTGACGACAAGATCTCCGATGCAGTCGAAATGATGGCCGCCCATAACATCGGCCAGATTCCGATCCTCGACGAATTTGCTCCACAGGACCCAAAAAGCAAGAAGATCCTTGTTGGAATGGTCTCCCAACAAGATGTTTCTCACCTCCTTTCCACCGGTGCAGGCACCGCGGCTGAGACCGAAGCAGATCAAAAATCACTGGGTCAATCCGTCAGGTCAATCATGACGAAAGATATGATCTGCCTGCCGCCCGACGCCCCCCTTTTCGACGCTGCAAAAGTCATGATCGACGAAAAGGAAGATTGCCTTCTCATTACCACGGAGGCAGGCGAGGAACGAGAAGTCGTCGGCGTCATCACGACCATCGATATCATCAAATGCTTCCTACGCATGGAAGTGCTGCGTAAGGCCCGCAACGGCGACTCTTCCCGGGAAGTCAAACCGACTCGACTCATCGATTTCGTACGGAGCGGACAGTCGGGCCACCCCTCAGAGATCCTGGTCCACGACATGATGGGAAACGTGACCGACCTCATGCAGGGGAGAGTCATCACGATTCAAGTCGACCAACCTCTCCAGGATGCGGTCATTCTCATGAACGAGAACCGGATCCGTCACCTCCCGGTAGTGGACGAAAAAGGCCAGATCAAAGGCCTTCTCTCGGATCGTGACATCATCCGTCATCTTCCGGCGACAGGGCAACAAGCCCAAGGAAGTCGAACAAAAGACAGCAGGAATCGACTCTCTCAGATCAACCCGGATCATCCAGCAACCAAATCGGCCCTCTCGGATGTCATCTCCTCCGTCATGACACCTGCCCCCACGACCATCGACGTCAATTCACCACTGATCAAGGCGGCGGAGTTGTTCGTGAGTCACAGGCTGAGTGGAGTACCCATTGTCTCTGCGGATGGCGACAAGGTTGTCGGAATCATGACCCAAACGGATTTCCTGGGAGCGATCCTCGCTCTTGGGCGACTGCTCTTTCAGAGTAGCCGATGTTAGCTCTTTCTCCCCGGAGAAGACTCCTGAAAGAAAAGGAATCGTCGAGTGGCAGCGATCGACAAACCCCTGCAAAGTGAAGGCGAAGACGAAGAGCTCCGTCTCATCGATATGATTGACCTCCTGGTCGATGGTGAAGAGGTCTTTTTTCGCTACGTTCGCACCGTCGATGATTTGATGTCAGCTGACGTCGAAACCATGACCCTCGACAACAACGTCCAGGACGCCTTGAAACTCTTGAGCGACAGATCCGTTCGCCACATCCCGATCACCCAGGATATCGACTCGGATACCGGCCGCAAGCGCATCCTGATCGGTATTGTCTCCCAACGAGACCTGGCGAGAGTGGTGTCACCCGGCGTCGGCACCGCCGCGGAAACAGACGACGACGAGAAGTTTCTCTCCGTTCCTCTCTCAGCGATCATGTCTCGAGAACTCGTGGTCGCCGAGCCCACGGCTTCGATCTTCGAAGCCGCCAAGATGCTGGCCGACAACAAGATGGATGCAATCCTGGTCGTGAACGGACCGGGAAAGCAACAAGAACTGGTCGGCATCCTGACCACGACCGACATCATCAAGTGTTTTCAGAGAATGGAAGTTCTCCGCCGGGGCCGGCCCGAGCGATCCTCCGAGCCCGCCGGTGGACATCGAATCATCGATCTCATGGGACGAAGTAAAGAACCGACGGACCATCTCATCCATTCGATGATGGGGAAGGTCTCCGACATCATGCAAGAAAAACCCCACACGTTGACCAAAGAAGCGACCCTGGGAAAAGCGGCGACGATCATGCAGGTCAATCGAGTCCGCCACGTTCCGATCACCGACGGCGAGGATCGACTCATCGGAATCATCTCGGACCGAGACGTCCTTCAGTTTCTGCCCAACAAGGAAAAAGACCTACAATCGGAGAATCTCCCGGCAACTGATCCGGACGAACCGGCACCGACGAAGTTCCGACAAACCATGTTCGACTTGACCTCGGAAGATCCGGACATCGTCGCGGCTCAGAACCTGGCAGTGGCCATCGCCATGACACCCGATCCAATATCCGTGAACAAGTCCGACAGCCTCCTGTCCGTGGCCGAAATTCTTCTCACCAACGGCATCGGCTGTGTTCCCGTAGTTGATGGTGGTGGGCGAGTCGAAGCCGTCTTGACTCAATCAGACTTTGTGGCGGCGATCCTCGCCCTGGAACGTTTCCTGGAATCCTGAAATCCTGTAAGATGCAACTCATGACCTCATCTACCGACCAAACCAGCTGTGATGCCCGTTTCAACATTCACGAAGCGAACAATCGACTCGCGGCAATCTTGACCCAGCTGGAAGTTGCCCGCGACCTTGACGACCTGGGTGCAATATACACCTGTATCGATTCCGCTGTCGAGGCGGGTCATTCCCTGAACAAGAACCTCAAGAACCTTCGAAACATTGTCATCGAAGATCGACCTTGCGGACCCGACTCCTCCCGGGGATGAGCAATCATTGGCGACTCTTTCGCTATGCATGATCGTGCGCAACGAAGCGAGCGTTCTTCAACGATGCCTCGCCTCCGCCGCTCCTCACGTGAACGAGATCATTCTCGTCGACACCGGATCCACCGACCAGACCCGGGAAATCGGTGAGAAATGGGGAGCTATTGGAGCAAGCTTCACCTGGTGTGATGACTTCTCTGCCCCCCGGAACCACTCCCTCTCTCTTGCCAGCGGAGACTGGATCCTGGTACTCGATGCAGATGAGATTCTCACCGTTCCAGATGTTCAAGAGCTCCAGGAGCAACTTGAGAAGACCGATCAGGGCGGGTTCCTGGTTCCTCTCTGCAACGACTACGGCAACGGAAAGACCACCCGGTCCATGATCCTTCGTTGTTTCCGAAATCACCCGGACATTCGTTACCGTGGAATCCTTCACGAGGGAGTCGACGCCTCCCTCAAGGCTCTATGCGAGGAACACTCCTGGAAAATTGGCGAGGCTCCCTTTTCCATTCAGCACGACGGCTACACGGAATCTACGATGAACAGCGAGGAGAAGAAGTCACGCTACTTTCGTCTGTTCAAGAAGTCCTTGAAAGAACAAGGAAACGATCCCTTTCTCCTCTACAAGATATCCGTGCACTCCGTGCTGGCCGGCTCCGAATGTGAGAACCTCCGCAAGCAGCTCCTCCGTCAGGCCTGGCGACTCATCCAGGAGATGGATCCTCGAGCTCGAAACGATCGACCCTACTCATCGGAAATCCTGGCCCATCTCGCTCTTGAGGAGTCACGGACAGGCGCGGTCAAGGAGTCCCTCTCCCTGATCCAGTCCGCAGCGGGCACCTTGCCAAAGAGCCCGAACGTCGCTTTCATGCGGGGGCGCCTGCAACAAAGGGTAGGCGCTCATTCAGAGGCGATCGGCTCCTTCAGCGAAGCTCTCGGCTTTCGCGAGCAGCGTCTTCTCTACAGTGCCTTCGAGGGCGCAACCGGGTACGCAAGCCTGAGTCACCGTTCGGAATCACGAATGGTTCTGGGACTCGATGACGCGGCCCTTGCAGACTTCGCCCATGCCCAGAGCCTCCAGAAAGAAACTTGCAACGCGTTCTTCAGCCCGCAAGCACTCCTCATTCGAGAGAACGACGGACCTCGGAGTCTTCGCCTTCTCGCCGAACGTATCCGATTCTGCCCCTCCGACAGGAACTGCCGCCAGCGAGCGATCTCGCTGGCCACGGCCCTTGGAGAGCATCGAGTGGCAGAGCTACTCCAGACCTGACCCATCCATCCCGATCCAACTGGTGTGGATTCCAACCACAACCGTCCAGATTCGCGACACTGGTTTCACGACGGTCTTTCGGGCGACGATCTTGGAACATCCACTCCTGATTACACTTCCAGAAAACTTTCCATCCACGATTTCTTTGGCACGATGCTCGCTCCCTTCGAAACGTTTGGACCTCCGTTTCATCCGTTACCAGGGAATCTGGATCATGCTCAAGAATTCGATGTTCCAGCAGAAGAGTTCGGGACGAAAACGCCTCGTCGTCATGATGACCCTGGCGCTCTTCTCCATCTGCGCGATCATCTCGTACACTTCGAGCTCGGAACCTGAACCTCCCTACCGACAAGCCAGTGCCGAAACGACACCGGGGGAGGAGGCAGTCGAGACTCTCGCCGATTCCGTCGCCAGCACCGCAAACGACGCCTTTGCGAACAGTCCCATTTCCATTCCCCGGTTACTCCTGAGCCTGTTCGCCGTTTTCCTGCTCATCATCGTCGCCTTGCCGACCCTTTCGAAGTTCATGAACCGAGCTCGACGAGGAAGCGCCAACGGAAAATTGCGGGTCGTCGAAAGCCTGCCGCTAGGTCGTCAGCAGTACGTCTGCATTCTCGATGCCCCCGGAAAATCTCTTCTCCTGGGTGTCTCCGATGGATCGATCAAGGTGCTCTCCGAGATCTCGAATGAAGGAGAGGACACGGCAGAAAACTCCGACTTCTCCGAGGTTCTAGAGACCGAGTCCGTCCGCCAGCACAGTCACGTCACCTTAACCCGTGGAGAATAGGATGTACTCTCGAGTCTTACTCACCCTGTTCGCCCTGTTCATACTCGCCGGTCCGGCGATCGGTCAAACGTCACCGGAACCGATCGGTAGTGGATTTCCGGTAACAGTGACCATGGGAAGTGACGACGACGATCGTCCGGCAATCGCCACGACTTTGAAGATCGTCCTTCTGCTGACTCTTCTGTCGGTTCTTCCCGCCCTCCTTCTCACCCTCACGTCCTTTACACGAATCGTGATCGTTCTCTCTTTTCTTCGAAACGCACTGAATACCCAGTCTCTACCCCCGAATCAAATCCTGATCGGGTTTTCTCTTTTTCTCACCCTGGTCGTCATGCAACCGATCCTGGACTCGATCTATTCCGAGGCAATTTCCCCCTATCTTTCCGAGGAAATCGAGCTGACCGAAGCAATCGATACATCGGCCCATCACTTGCGCGGCTTCCTGATCAAACATACGCGCGAAGACGATCTCGCCCTCTTCTTGCAGATCACCAAATCTCCCCGCCCCGAGGGCCCGGATGATGTTCCCTTTCAGATCCTGGTCGCATCCTTCGTGATCAGCGAACTGAAGACGGCCTTTCAGATTGGATTCATTCTGTTCCTGCCGTTTCTCGTCATTGACATGGTGATCTCGAGCATTCTCCTTTCCATGGGAATGTTCATGCTTCCACCGATGATCATCTCGACGCCGTTCAAGATACTTCTGTTCATTCTTGTCGACGGATGGAATCTCGTGATCGGATCCCTGATGGGTGGCCTCCTGTCAGCGTAACTTCACAATTGAATAGGAATAACTATGACTGAAGACTCCGTCGTTTCCATCTGCCGAACCACACTCTATACAGCGCTGATGCTCGCCGGCCCCATGTTGCTTGCTGGCCTTCTCATCGGCCTGACGATGAGCATCGTTCAGACCATCACGAGTGTTAACGAACAGACCATGACCTTGATCCCGAAAATCCTCGTGGTTGCGGCAACTCTCTCCTTCGCATTCCCGTGGGTGATCCAGACCCTTGTCAGCTTCACGAAGAACCTTTACACGAACATGAATCAGATCGTGGGTTACTAGGAAACCATGGGAATTAGCAGCTTCGAAATACCGGGATTCGATTGGAGCAGTCGACTGCAGCTCTTTTTGCTGTATCTCACTCGTGTTTCATCTCTGTTCATGATCGCTCCGATCTTTTCATCCCCTCTCATTCCGAAGCGGGTCAAGATCGGGTTCATCTTCATTACATCTCTCGTTCTATTCCTTCCCATGTGGGCCTCGCCGTTCGTCGCCATTCCGTGGGAGATTCCGATCGTCATTGCAATCATGAAGGAGGCGATCATCGGTCTTCTTCTCGGACTGACCGTTGCTGCTATTTTCAGCGCTCTTGATATGGCAGGAGAAATGCTGAGCCTCGAAATGGGACTGGGTATCGCTCGCGTCTTGAATCCCGCGACTGCAACTCAAACCCAGCTACTGAGTCAGTTCCTGAACACTCTTGGGCTTCTTCTCTTCTTTGCCATGAACGGACACCACTGGTTCCTGGAAGGCCTTGCCATGAGCTTCAAGGGCATTCCTCCTGGCACGTGGATTGATCTCAAGGGGTCGGTCCAGCAGCTCGTTCACTCATTCTCCGAGATCTTCATCTACGCGGCAAGAATCAGTTTACCACCTCTGATCCTCCTGTTCCTTTCTTCCGTTTCGATGGCTCTCCTGTCCAAGACCGTGCCTCAGCTGAACATTCTTGACCTGGGATTTCCCATGCGAATTATCACCGGGTTTGCTGCTTTCGTCGTTCTTCTTCCCTATATGGTTCCCGTGATCAAGAATCTCTTTTACTACTCCCGAAGCGCGCTCTTTCAGATCGCCGCTCCTTGAAAGAATAGTCCTCGATGGCTGAAGGAAGTGATCTAGAAAAAACTGAACAGCCTACCTCGAAGAAACTCGAGGAGGCAAAGAAGAAGGGTCAGGTGGCCAAGAGTGTCGACCTGATCCACGCAACGACTCTCTGTTCGTTCCTCATCGCGGTCATCCTCTTCGGGGATCATTTCTATGAAGGAACGACTGACACAATCAAGGACATGATTGCCATGACCGCATCCATGTCGGACATCACGCAAGCAGATTCCGTGAAGATCCTTCACGACATCTTGTATCGCGTCATCACGATTGCCGGCCCCATCGGTGCGGTCCTCTCCATCACGTTGGTGTCGATCACCACGCTTCAATCCGGGATTTCGTTCGCCCCGCAGCGCCTTGCCTT
>JAJDCM010000143.1 GCA_029260825.1 Planctomycetota bacterium
GGGTTCGTGACGTTCAATGGTGAGCCTGAGCAGTACTTGTTCGCAGCGATCCTGCGATCCGGATGCGCCAAAGAAGTGGAAGGTAGCCTTTGCCTCCTGGCGCGAGTCGTTCCTTTCTTGAAGGAGCTTTTCCCACAAGCGAAGATCCGCGTACGCCTACCGATGTCAGGCCGAGTCAGACAAGTTTTCACCCAAGACACGGGGATGACGAGCAGCGATTCGCAGTAACGCTAGCGCCGGCCCTTCCGGGCTTCGCCGACCTTGTTCCCAGTTGCGAAGTGTGTGGATACTGATGCCTAACGCACTTGCGAATTGAACCTGTGTCATACCCACGAAGCGGCGGAGTCCAAGAACATCCTCCCCGCCCGCAATCTCACCACGCGCAATTCGCATCCGCTGTGCCCGGGGAATCGCACGGGCAAAGTCACCCTCATCAAGTTCACGGATTTCGTCACTCATTCTTAGTTCGCCAATAGGCTCGATCTCCGGCCCCGAAGGCAGAAGTGCGGTTGCGGTGCCGTCCACCGTGGAGTGGCGTTGGGTTGACGATGCATCCGAGCGAGGATGCCCCGAACGAGAGCTCGACCTTGTTGGTCTGGAATCCGACCCAAACCCAGAGGCAGTAAGCGGCTCACAAATTACAAGGCCCCCGGCTTTGCCGGGGAATCATTACTAGTACTTGAAGCCCTGCCGGTGCCATCGGAGGACGGTCTCGGGCTGGACGATGGCCAGACAGTGTTTCCTGTTCTGGAAGATCCTCGAGAGAATGACCCGGAAGAATCGGTCCCACCGACGGAGCTTTGTCCGTGGCTTCTCCCGATTGAGAATGGCGAGCTGCTGGCGAAGGATGAGGTTTTCCAGGGCGAGCTGGGCCCTTGATTTCAGGGTATTGCCAAGCAGGTGGATCAGAAGTCGAAGCACCGGCAAATCTCCAGGTGTTGAGGGCTCGATCTCGGTTAGAATGGTCACAGTCGATTCGATCGATGGTCGTCGTAAGTTCAAGTTTGGCAAAGCGCCACGAAAATTGTGAGTGGTACCCTAACGATCGGAGGGAATGTGGAAACCGAAATGATCGACCGAGGCAAGCTTCGCGGCAAGCTTCGAAACCTCTCGAAGGAATCCACCTACATGCTCCTCGACCGGGCGATCGATTTGATCGCTCCGACGCAGCTCAATCGGCTCATCGAGGGCTATTTTCATCCCGAAGATCTCGTTGCAGATCAGACGACTGTCTCTTCGCTTCTCGACGATGTGAAGGCTTTCTATGCCGCGAGTCTCCGAGGAGAGTACTACGAAGAGTTCGACGTCACCTACAAGAACTGCGACGAGAAATCACGGGGTACTGTGGTGTTCATCGCTGACTGCCATCGGCTCCTGGATCGTTGTGTCACGGCGACGAGGGAGCGGCGTCATGCCGAAGCCCGGGAAGCGTTCGAAGTCATCTTTGGTCTCCTGCGGGAGATCAGTAGATTCGAACGAGACATCCTCTTCTTTGCCGATGAGGGGGGCGTTTGGGCGCTGGGCGTCAACTGGCGGGAAGTGTTGCCGGCTTGGTTCAAATGCCTTACCGGAGCCGTCGAGTCAGATGAATACGCAAGGCTTGTGCGATCGGCGGTCGACGACTTCGCAAAGTTTGACCACGAGAGGCTCCTTGAAGCCGCACGTCAAATTGGGACACCGGAGCAAGAACGGGCGTTGGGGAAGTCGACGGCGTGATCCGGTGACAGATTCCGAATCCATACTGAACGAGATTGAGAAACTCGAGATTCGTCTCGCGAAGATCGATCAAGAGCGAAAGTCCGCACTCCGTCACCTTGCTCAGCTGCGTGATCAGCTTGCCCAACAAGAGACACCATCATTTCAGTCGACCTCCGTCTTGGCGAAGGGAGCCTCCTTCTCTCCCAAAGAAAAGATCGCCCTTTTCCGATCACTCTTCGTCGGTCGAACGGATGTTTTCCCAAGATATTGGCGAAACCAGAAGACCGGAAAGAAGGGGTATTCTCCTGTTTGTGGCAATGAGTGGGTGAGAGGCCTCTGCGAGAAGCCCCAGGTGAAGTGTGGAGATTGCCCGAACCAGGCCTTTGTTCCGGTTACCGATCAGGTTCTTCTCGATCACTTGCAGGGGCGACATGTCGCTGGCGTTTATCCTCTTCTCGAGGACGAAACTTGTCGGTTCCTTTCGGTTGATTTCGACAAAGGCTCCTGGAAGGAAGATGTGACCGCGTTTGTTTCGACATGCCGAAATTGCAGTATGCCAGTATGCGTCGAGCGTTCTCGTTCCGGAAACGGTGCCCATATATGGTTCTTCTTTTCGGAGCGGATCCCGGCGAGCGTAGCGAGGAAGCTCGGTTGTTGCTTGATCACCCAAGCGATGAGGGCGCGCCACGAGCTTTCGATGAGCTCCTACGATCGCTTGTTTCCGAACCAAGACACCATGCCGCGAGGAGGGTTCGGGAACCTGATCGCGCTCCCGCTCCAATACCATGCACGCCAGAGGGGCAACACTGTCTTCGTCGATGACAACTTTGTCGAGTACCCAGACCAGTGGGCTTACCTCACTGGGGTCAAACGGCTCGACCTCTCTCGAGTGAATGAGTTCGTTCAGGCTGCAGCCAGGAACGGGGACGTCATCGGGGTGGGGGCCACAGAAAATGGTGCTGAGGCGGACTCTCCGTGGGAGAAGCGACCTTCCAAGCGGTCGTCGACAGTCCGCGTGCAATGTTCCCTGCCAGCAGCTGTCAACTGCGTTCTGGCACAACAAGTCTTCGTCGAGAAGAATGGGCTTTCCTCTGCCCTGCTCGATCAAATCAAGCGGCTTGCAGCTTTTCAGAATCCCGAATTCTACAAGAAGCAGGCAATGAGACTGTCGACCGCGCTGACTCCAAGAGTCATCAGTTGTGCTGAGGAGCTTCCCAAGCACGTCGCGCTCCCTCGGGGTTGCCTTGAGATGCTAGAAGAACTCCTTGACTCATATGGCAGTCGCCTCGCCGTTGATGACCAGCGGTTCGGGGGGGCCGCTGTTGACCTTGAATTCCATGGAAAGCTCACCTCGCTCCAAGAGGAGGCAGTTCGCGCCTTGTTAGATCATGACAGCGGCGTGCTCGTGGCGCCGCCTGGATCCGGGAAGACCGTGGTTGGGACCTTCCTTGTCTCGAGTCGAGCCTGCAACGCGCTCATCCTCGTACACCGAACGCAGCTGCTTGATCAATGGCGTGCTCAGCTCTCTACGTTTCTGAACGTGAAGCTGATGGATATCGGTCAGATCGGCGGTGGAAAGCGAAGAACGACCGGGCGTGTGGACGTGGCAATGATCCAGAGCCTTGTGCGTCGTGATGACGTGGACGATTTGGTGGCGAACTATGGGCTAGTTATTGTGGACGAGTGTCACCATGTCCCTGCAGTGTCGTTCGAAAAGGTCATGCGAGAGGTGAGAGCGCGGCACGTCACAGGGCTCACGGCGACACCACAGAGACGAGACGGGCACCAGCCGATCCTGCAATTCCAGATCGGGCCGGTTCGGTTTTCTGTGGATCCAAAGAATCAATCAGACGGGCGAGGCTTCGACCATCGAGTCGTCGTTCGGGAGACCGCGCTGTGCTTGTCGAAGCCGGATGCCTCCGGGATTCAGGAGATCTATGGTCAGCTTGCAAGCAACGTCAAGCGGAACGACATGATTCTCGACGACGTGATCCAGGCGCTGGAGGACGGGCGGTCGCCGATTCTGCTCACGGAGCGGCGGGATCATCTCGGGTTCTTCGCCGAGAAGTTGCGGGGTTTCACCCGACATCTTGTGATCCTTCGGGGTGGCATGGGTGCCAAGCAACGACGGGAGGTCATGGAAAGGATGGCGAGCATTCCGGAGACCGAGGAGAGACTCCTTCTCGCCACCGGTCGATTTATCGGCGAGGGGTTCGATGATTCTCGACTCGATACATTGTTCCTGACACTTCCAGTCTCCTGGAAGGGTACGCTGGTGCAATACGCTGGCCGTCTCCACCGGGCTCACCACGCGAAGAGTGAGGTTCGGATCTACGACTACGTCGATACCAAGGTGCCGATGCTCGCCAGGATGTTCGAGAAGCGTGTCGCGGGGTACCGTGCCATGGGCTACCGAATCGAGGCGGAATCGCGCTGAGCAGTTAGGGTCCTACGCGGCGTCGATCTGGATCGCGAGCCTGACCCCAACAGCCTCGGCGATTCTTGAGAGCGTGCCCAGGGTGGGATTAGGATGCGGATCGCTTTCGAGCTTCGAGAGCTCTTCGCTCTGCGGATGCGGCCATCTTACCTCGCTCGAAACGTTTTTTCTCCGACGACGTAAATGCCAGCTTCAAGTTTTCCAGGTTTTGGACTTTGGCGTTTCATCGTTCATCGGACTCATCATAGTGGGGGGCCGGGGTTCGAGCAACCCGAATCCCTCGGTGAGAAGGCTGACCTTAACGCAGGATGGCCCTTGAGTATTCATACCACCCATTGTTCACGGGAGAATGCTCCCGGCAAGCCCGGTTGGACCCAGAATACCGGACTCCTCCAAGCCGCGATCCCGACTTTCGCCCTTATCCCTCCTCGGCTCGGCAATCGTCTCGGAGATGACCTACTCGATCACTAGCCTCACGGCGTTCGATACGCTGAATCCGAAAGGACTCGCTGCACTGCTGTCCTCCAGAATTGCCTGAAGAATAGCCGTTGCCGGATTGCTCAGACCGTTGCCGCGAGTCAACATCCATGGAGTTGTTGCCGGGCCGAGCGCGCCGATAGTGTTTCTGCAGGCGACCTCGGGAATGTCGGATCCACGAAGACAGTAGAAGGGCTTCGGTGACTCTTGGCTCAGCGGGGTCGGGTTTGCCAGGCACCCGATCTCTGTCCCCTGAGACCGAAGGACAACCGGAGAACCGCTCGTGGTTCTCCATGCCCAGACGAGGTATTCTCCGAGCGCGGGACCGGCGGGGGACGAGGCGAGCTCGACTCGAATTTCCTCCCTCACGCCAACCGTAACGGTTCGGGTTTGATTTCCCGGGGAGCCGTTGATAAAAGACGTTGAGCCCAGGGTACAGGTCGATTGCGAGCCCGTTTGCAGATGCAGTCGGATCTCTTTTTCCCCAGGCCGAAGTACGACAAGAGTTTCGTCCAGTCGATGCTATCTGTCATCCCTCGCCTTGAATGCGGTACGGTCTGAAGTAAGATCGTAGCAGGAGAAGCGAGGCAGGAGAGTGCACTATTGGTAAGTGCCCGTGTTGCACGTCGGACATGTTTATTGACCACACGGGATCGTCGATGTGCTCATGCCTTGATTGTACCCGTATGGTCAAGAGCCTCTAACCTGATGCATGTTAGCACGTTCGAGTATTCGGATGGAACGGGTTCGGGAAGCGTGTCGCTGGATATCGCGCTGTGGGCTACCGCCTCGATTCGGAAAGGCGCTGATTGTTCAGGTTGTTCGGGAGTCTATGCGGCATCGATCCGGATCGTGAGCTTGACTCCGACTGCCTCGGCGATACGTGAGAGTGTGCCCAGGGTGGGATTTGGGTGCGGATCGCTTTCGAGTTTCGAGAGCCGAGACTTGTCGATGCCGCTGCGTCTCGCGACTTCGGCGAGGCTGAGACCCGCAGCTTCACGGGCTCCCTTGAGAAGTTGCAACGCGTTGCGGAGCTCGGCAAGTTCGGAACTCCGAGTCCGAGCACGAGTTTCGAGGGCGCTTCGCTCTGCGGCTGCAGCCTTCTTGCCTCGCTCGAACCGTTCCTTTTCCGATGGGCTAAGCTTCCGACGAACGCTCTGGAATTTCTTCTTTGTCATGTCAGAGTTCCTGCGGTTCAAATGCCGTGATGGTAATGACGATTGACTCCTCACGGATGTAGTCGAAGACCACGACTAAAAACCTGCCGGAGGGTGTGTGACCCATCACGAGCCAGTTGTCTGAGGAGCGACTCGGCTCGCGGTCCCCGAAGTACCGCACCAGAACCGATTCGGCCTCCTCAGGTGAGACGTCGTGTTCACCAAGGTGCTCGACATTGCCACCGGGCTCATCGCTCCAGATGATCTGGGTCGGTTCAGTCATAGCCCGGCTCCCTCCGTTGACATAAATTACCACGCTTGCGGTCAAAAGGCAAGCCCTTGGGCTGAAGGGGCTGCAAGTTGATTTGATAGCCTGGGCAGTATGGATTGCACTTGTGGTAGGCGAATGGGGTCCAAACTGAGCAATCGGGACTCGAACTGGAGAGCGGTGCGGGATTTAACGGGGCCCGATGAGATGTCGTTCTCACCAATGGTGTCCGAGTCCGAGGCCCAATCTTCCAGGTTGCGTTCAGTCCACCGAGTCGCGGTCTGCGTTCGACGGCGCCAGTTTCCGCGATGTCGGTCGCTGGCTCGATCAGCTGGTTCCCAAGCGATTGATGCGGCCTCTCGGTGAGGTAGTGGCTTTCGAATTCTCGAAGAGCATTTCGGAGGTCGGTCACCCCCTTCAATTTAGGGGGCTGGGGGAGACCAGCTCTCTTTTCTTCACTTTTTCCGGTGTTCCTGCCGGGAAACGTCGTGTGGGGGGACGGTCCACCGTCGCGAGCGCTCGCACCGTTTGGCGAGAAGGCGGATGAGCCCGCCTGATCCAGGCGATAGCAAAAGGCCGAAAACCAGTCCGTCGAACACCTGGCGGGCGCAGTGCGCCGAAGTTCGCCACAAGGTAAGCGAAGGCAGGGAGATCGATATGAGATGGAACAGGGGTCGATGGAACGGGAGTTTTCTGGAAGTCTTCACACGACGGACACGGAGACCGTCTCGATGGTTCCTTTGCGGTATCGTCGCGATTGCCTGGGGGACCTTGCCGCTCCTGGCTGACTCGACAATTCCGGTGGGGCTTTCTCCCCAGGCGGTGGCGGTGAACCCGGTCACCAACAAGATCTACGTCGCAAACGCCCTCAGCGACAGCCTGACGGTGATCGACGGGGGTGACAACACCACCCAGACCGTCAACGTGGGGGATTTCCCGTTTGCTGTTGCGGTGAACCCGGTGACCAACAAGATCTACGTCGCCAATGTATCAAGCGACGACGTGACGGTGATCGATGGAACTAACAACTCCACTCAGACCGTCTCCGTGGGGGATACCCCGAATGTCGTGGCGGTGAACCCGGCCACCAACAAGATCTACGTCTCCAATCAGTTTAGCGATGACGTGACGGTGATCGATGGAACGGACAACTCCACCCAGACCGTCAGCGTGGGGGATAATCCGGTTTCCGTGGCGGTGAACCCGGTCACCAACCAGATCTACGTCGTGAATTCATCTAGCGGCAGCGTGACGGTGATCGATGGGAGTGACAACTCCACCCAGACCGTCAGCGTGGGAAGTTTTCCGTTGGACGTGTCGGTGAACCCGGTGACCAACAAGATCTACGTCGCCAATGTAATCAGCGACGAGGTGACGGTGATCGATGGAACGGACAACACCACCCAAACCGTCAGCGTGGGGGATTCCCCGGGTACCGTGTCGGTGAACCCGGTCACGAACAGAATCTACGTCGCGAACGGAGGTAGCAACTCCGTGACGGTCATCCTTGGTGCCGACAACTCCACCCAGACCGTGAACGTGGGAAGTTCTCCGATAGCCGTGTCGGTGAACGCAGTGACCAACAAGATCTACGTCGCCAGTCAGAGTAGCGTCAGCGTGACGGTGATCTCTGGGAGTGACAACTCCACCCAGACCGTCAGCGTGGGGACGTTCCCGAGGGCGGTGTCGGTGAACCCGGTCACCAATAAGACTTACGTCGTGAATCGAGATGACAACACCGTGACGGCGATCTCGGGTGCCGACAACTCCACGGAGACCGTTCCCGCGGGGGATCTTCCGTTTGCCGTGGAGACGAACCCGGTCACCAATAAGACCTACGTGGCGAACGGACAGAGCAACTCCGTGACGGTGATCGACGAGAGCGACAATTCTACCGAGACCATCTTCGTGGGGGTGTTCCCGGGTGCCGTGGCGGTGAACGCTGTGACCAACAGAATCTACGTCGCGAACGGAAGCAGCGGCAGCGTGACGGTAATCGACGGGAACCCCAACGATCCGAACTCCCAGACGACGACGGTTTCCGCGGGGAGTATCCCTTTTGACGTGGCGGTGAACCCGGTGACCAACAGAATCTACGTCCCGAACTTTAACAGTGACGACGTGACCGTGATCTTTGGTCCTAACAACTCCACCCAGACCGTCACCGCGGGGGATACTCCGGTTTCCGTGGCGGTGAAATCGGTGACCAACAAGATCTACGTCGCCAATCAGAATAGCGCCAGCGTGACGGTGATCGATGGTGCCGACAACACCACCCAGACCGTCGCGGTTGGAATTGCTCCGAATGACGTGGCGGTGAACGCGGTGACCAACAAGATCTACGTGGCGAACAAAAACGACGACAACGTGACGGTGATCGATGGGAGTGGCAACTCCACCCAGACCGTGTTCGTGGGGGATCGACCGGTCGCCGTGGCGGTGAACGCGGTGACCAACAAGATCTACGTCGCGAATCAGAATAGCAACAGCGTGACGGTGATCAATGGGAGTGACAACTCGACCCAGACTGTCTCCGTTGGGGGAGGGCCGAGTGTTGTGTCGGTGAACCCGACGACCAACATGATCTACGTCGCGAATTCATTTGGCGCCAGCGTGACGGTGATCGACGGAAGTGACAACTCCACCCGGACCGTCACCGTTGGAAGTGCTCCGAGTGCCATGTCGGTGAACCCGGTGACTAACAGAATCTACGTTGCGAACCAGAACAGTGACGATGTGACGGTGATCGATGAGCAAGTCGAGCAGGATATCCCGCTCGACGTCACGATCACCCCTCTTCCCGACAACCTCTCGGTGACCCGTCGCCCGAGATTCACCTTCGAGGCCACGAGCACCTACTCTCCCACCACTCCCGCAATCTCCCGGATCTACTACCAGGTGGACACCCGGACCGGAGAGTGGAAGGAGGCAACGCCCGCGGGCTCGATGGCGAGCGGCACCACCGACCAGCTCACTCTGGGCTGCCACGTCGTCTACGCGTTCGCCACCGACGGCCAGGAGACCTCGACGACTCCGAGCTTCTCACCAGTGCTCGGCGAGATCGCGGCCTATCCGTTCACGGTGATCGATTGCGTGCGGGGGAACGTGAACGAGGGGGCAGTGGGTCTTCCGCAGGTCGTCCTCAAGATCAACAATGAATTCGGCGGCTCGGATCGCACGGTCAATCTTTCAACCGGCGAGTCTCTTGCGATTTCGATGGATGCGAGCAACAGCGGCCCCGCCATGGACGCCAAGTATGTCTTCTGGGTCTGGCCCGGAGATTTCTCGGACGCGCCGAGCGTCTCGTTGTCGGCGATGGGATCTCCGATCGGGTGCTTCGCCAAGCCGACGCCGCTCAATGCCGGGCTTTCGCCTCAGCCTCTCTTCTGTGTGCGGTCGTCGGGACTTCCAAACGCGGTCTGCGCGGGAACGACGGAAATGCCGGGGCCGACCGGTGCTCCGTTCATGATCACCAAGGCGACGGGGCTCGCGAACCCGATCAAGCTGATGTTTCAGGGCTTGCTTCAGGACAACGGGAGCGCCGGGCCGGTGAACTTCAGCGTGACCAATGCGGTGGTGTTGTGCGTTGAGTGATTCCGCCTTCGCTCGCCTCGCAATACTCGGCGAGCTACGGCGGACTTCGTCCGCTGTCCCTCCCGAAAACTCTATCCGGACCGAAGTTGACCCGATTTCCACATCGGATGGTCTTGCAATAGATGCCGTTGGGCATGTGCCTCTTTGATTCGGTGGAGTCCTGGTGGTTTGGGGGGTTTGGGGTGTGTAATTGGCGTTGCTGGCAGGGAGTCCCCGTGAAAAAATGCCCGAGGTCACTCTTCGCGTAGCGGTCGTTACGCAGCTCGCGTGTAACGATGATGAAGCCCGCCGACTATTGGAGTGGAAATCACTTGGCCGTTCTGTGGCGGCTCGACCTTTCGCGGGATCGGAGCGTTTTGGTCAAGCGACTGGTGTGGGCGGATCTCGTGGTAATAGGTTCCACTCGGCGAAGATTCTCGAGAGGAAGACCCAGAGGATGCGGTCGATCCGATTGAGCTTGGGCCGCGGTTTCTCCCGCTTGAGGACGGCGAGCTGTTGACGCAGGGCGAGGTTCTCCAGGGCGAGTTGGGATCTCGTTTTGAAGGAAGTGCGGAAAAGCAGGATCAGAAGTCGAAGCACGGGCAAATCTCCACTCGGGGGGGGCTCGATATGGGCTAGAATGGCGTTTGCCGATAGTGATTCATGATCGTCGTAAGTGCAAGCGGGGTAGGTGTGACGACATTTTCGGGACCCACAGGCAAGTCCCTACTCGTACTACTTGTCGCAGAGCTTGATCAACTGCCCGATGAAACCCACGACATCGGCCTGAATCGTG
>JAJDCM010000144.1 GCA_029260825.1 Planctomycetota bacterium
TTCGTCAAGGGCGAGTCATTTCGGCTCAGATCAAGGAGCCGGAATGGACTCGAATTTGTTGATTCTTGTGCTTTTCGGCGACGCAGAGCTGGGTCGAAAGGGCTGTCCTCGGCGGAATCTGACTTTGTCAACGGGCTGCTACGCAAGAGACCTTGCAAACGCCACATCAACCTCAGAAAAAAGGGGTGGCGGAACTCGATCCCGAAGGAGCAGAATCGGATTAATAGACACCCGGGAGTATCCGGTGAATACCGGATTCTTCAATTATCCAGGATGTCTTCGGCGCACCCCTCATTCAGACCCGGCATAAACGTAATATTTCAATAACGTTAGAGATAACACCGACAAAACACCCCACCCTCTTTTCACCGATCAAAGTCCTGGTAACCTAGATAATTGACAAGAATTTCTTCTGAAAAGGAAGCTCGTCCTGGCAAGTCCGCTTCTCCGCGATGGGAAATCATTCCGAGACGAAGCCCTTGTTGAGTGCCCTCTCATGACAATTTCACGGACCAAAACGAGGAGATGGCTGCTCTCCTTCATCCTTGTTCCAACGATCTGCATTCTTTCGGGCCAAGCCATGGCGCAGGAGGTTCGCGTCGGCCTCCACGACGCAGAGCCGGTTGCGTACCGGGAAGAAGGAAAACCCAAAGGATTCGCCGTAGAAATCCTGGAGCACATCGCCAAGATCGAGGGCTGGACCCTCATCTGGGACTATGGCACATGGACCGAATGCGTGGAGCGTCTTGAACAGGGAGAAATCGATCTCCTTTTTCCGATGATGCCCACCGACGAAAGAAAGCTCCGGTTCGACTTCACCTCTCATGGTTTCTTTTCAACCTGGGGACGGGTATTCGCTCATCCAGGATCCAAGATCGAGACCATCACGAACCTCGCCGGAAAGACCATCGCGGTCGTGCAAGGCGGAATCTTCAACCAGGAGATTCGAAAGATTACCGGTCGGCACAATATCCAGTGCCAGTTCGCTGAGTTCTCGACAAAAACAGAAGCACTTGACGCTCTTGCGGAAGATCGAGTCGATGCCGCGGCAATCGAGGGAAAAGCTGGCTACTTCTACGCACTCCACAAGGAGAATATCCAGGTAACTCCGATCTTCTTTCTTCACGCAGTTCCCCACCTGGCGGTAAAAAAAGGGAAGAATGCGGAAATCATTTACGCCCTTGATCACCACCTACGGTCTCTCAAAGAAGACCCTGGCTCGATCTACTACCAGAGCCTGGAGAGGTGGATCCGTTCACACCCGAGGTTTCCAGATTGGGGCGTCTGGGCGCTTTGCGGCGGAGGTGGTCTTCTTGCCCTCTTCATCTCGTTCAGTGTATTGCTTCGTTTCCAGGTCCGGACCAAGACCCGGGCACTCCTGAACCAGAACCTTCAGCTCCACATGGAAGAAGGCAAACGAGAGAAAGCCGAGCGAGAGAGCGAGCGTCTCGAAGGGCAGCTGCTTCGCGCCCAGAAAATGGAAGCGATGGGCACTCTGGCCTCCGGAGTCGCTCACGACTTCTCCAACCTCCTCACCGTGATTTCCGCCCACACGACTCTCCTTCGACAGAAAGCCAAAAAAGACGAGCAAGTTCTCTCCTCACTTTCTGTCATGGACGACGCGGTCAAACAAGCAACCAGCCTGACCCGGTCCCTGCTCACCCTCAGCCGGAAACTCCCTACCGTCAGTCGTCCCGTGCACCTCAATGCGCTGCTGGAAACAACGAGTCGCATGCTTCGACGGATCATTCCCGCCAGAATCGAGCTCTCCGTCACCTGGCCAGAGGAGGATCTATGGACCCAGGGTGATGAAACCCAGCTCCAGCAAGTCCTGCTGAATCTGGCGCTGAATGCACGAGATGCCATGCCAAAGGTAGGAAAGCTGCGACTGAACCTGGACGCGCACGAAGACACCTCTCTACACCTGAAAGCCAGCTCGGCTGCGACCGCCCACCTGACGGTAGAGGACACGGGAACCGGAATGACCGATGATGTGCGAGAACGAATTTTCGACCCTTTCTACACCACGAAACCGGAAGACCAGGGGACGGGTCTTGGACTTGCGTGCGTGAAAAGCATCCTCGAGGAACATAACGGACACATAGCGGTCGAGTCTTCGCCTGACATGGGCTCTACCTTCGTGGTCGGCCTCCCGTTGATCGCCCCACCCAAGATCAGTCCGGGTGGGGAGCCTGAAGAGGAGTGCCACGTGACCCGAGGCAACGGAGAAGTCATACTCCTTGCAGAAGATCAGCAGCAAATCCGCGAGGTACTGACATCGTTTCTGTCGTCTCTTGGTTACAACATCATTACTGTGCCCAACAGCAAAGATCTGGATCATGATTTTCAACGGCTCAAAAAAGAGGTACGCCTCCTCGTTCTGGACGTAGACCTTCCCCAGGGAAACGGGCTCGATTTCATGAAAAAAATTCGACTCTCCGGCGTCGAAACCCCGGCCATCCTCATCAGCGGAAGCGCTCATGAACTGGGCGAGCGACTCACTGAATTTACGATGCTTTTGACCAAACCGTTTGAGCTGACAGAACTGGGCGAGCTCATTCACGAAACTCTCCAGCAGTTCTCGAACCCGGAGGCACCCGAGTGAACAACATCATTCGCCTCCTCATTGCCGACGATCACGCCATGGTGAGGGAAATGCTCCGGTCCCAACTCGACAGCCAGGCCGACATGGATGTCATCGGAACCGCCAACGATGGGGAGCAGGCGGTCGAACTTGCCCGAAAACTGAACCCCGACGTTGTCCTCCTCGACATCGATATGCCCGGACAACTCTGCTTCGTGGCGGCAAAAGATATCAAACACTACTGTCCAGGTACCCGCATTCTCTTCGTAAGCGCTTTCTCTCACGATCGATATATCGACGAAGCTCTCAAAGCAAAGGCCACCGGATATCTCACAAAAGATGAGAACCCGGATGTCTTGATGAAGGCCATCCGGCTTGCCGCATCCGGACAGGCGTATTTCTCTCCCAAAATACAGGAGAGGATCGTTGTCGATAGTCGAGGACTCAGTCTGACCGGATCCAATACGACCCGGGCTTCGACCCTGACCCAGCGAGAGCTAGAAACCGTCCGATACATCGCAAGAGGCCTCGCCAACAAAGAAATCGCCATGCAAATGCATGTCACGGTCAAGACCGTGGATCGGCACACTCAGAACGCAATGGACAAGCTCGCCATTCATAACCGCGTGGAACTGGCGAGGTTCGCGATCCGGGAGGGGCTCGCAGAGGCCTAAAAGTCAGGAGCCCGGTCCACCCAAACTCCCCCAAAAAATTGGTAATTCACCCAATACCGAGGATGGACTTGAGAGCCTATCCTCATTATCTGCCAGATGTAAAAGGAGCCCGCCCTTTGCCATTTGCGCCATCGGTTCGTAAAAAGCGCAACCGAGAGCGTAGATGGACTGTCCGATCCGAAACACTCACGCTTCGGGCCTAACTGCCTCGTTCACCACAGTTCGTCGGTCAGGTTTTTTCAAGGGCTCGGGAAGATCCAAAGGAGAAGGATATGTCCAGCGGACACCTTTTCTCTCACGAAGATGAAAACCAACGAGGAAAGCTCGTATCAAAAGCCGAAACCCGGCAATCATCCGTCGACCCCGTGGGAATTTATCTTGGCCAGCTCGGAGAGCGTGGCGATGCGCCCTACCGGGATGAAGGAAAGCTCACTCATCGCCTCGAAGCCATCCGGCGGGCCTACTGCCGATCTGTCTTGAGCCAACCACTCGGGCTTGCTGCCGCCATTCGCATCCTCAAAGATGTGGTGGAAGGGCGAAGAGCAATCAGCCGGGTGCTCGGATCCGAAAACTCAAAGACAGAATCAGGCCGCACGAGCGAGGAACTTGGGACGCGATACCTGCCAGCATTGGAACGGATCCTTTTGCGGGCCAAAAGGAGTTTCGCATCAGACCCGGAAGGATCTCGCAAATACATCAACGATGAGCTCTCCCGGGGCCTTGCCCTCTTTTCTGAATTACGAATTCAGATCCGGGAGATCCAGGCCTTTGCTGCGGCACTGGAAGAGCATGCGATTCAGCTTGAATCAACCACAGATCCTCAAGAGGTCCTTGAGTTTTCCACCGCGAGCCTTCGCACACGGGACGATTTCCTCGCCCGCATGAACAAAACACGAAGGCTCATGAAGAAATATCAGGCGGCGAAAAACGAACTTTGCACGAGGAACCTTCGACTGGTCGTGAGCATCGCCAAGAAATACATGAATCGTGGCCTTCCCTTCCTCGACATCATCCAGGAAGGAAACTCCGGCCTCATGAAGGCCGCGGACAAGTTCGAAGCAAGCCGAGGATTCCGGTTTTCAACCTATGCCACCTGGTGGGTCAAGCAGTCAATACGACGAGCGATCGAAGAGCAGTCCAGAACCATTCGCATCCCCTCTCACATCAACGAGACCTTGAACCGCCTCCGGAAAAGAAGCCATGAATTCTCGGTGAAATCCGGAAGAGAGCCGACCCTTGAGGAAGCTGGGGATCTCCTTGATGTGGCTCCAACCGAGCTCAAACGGATCCTGACCGTTCTCAAGCACCCGGTCTCACTCGACCAGCCACTTGGCGCCTCGGAAACAAGAGGCGATCGTCAGATTGGAGACCTCATCGAGGATGGATCTACAGCTTCACCGGCAAAGCTAGCCGATCAACAGATGCTGAAGAGCCGCATCAACGAAGTGCTGGACTCTCTCCCCGATCGACCTCGACTGATCTTGCGTCTTCGATACGGCCTGGTCGACGGGCAACCCCACACACTGGATGAAGTCGGAAAGCTCTTCAACATCACCCGGGAAAGAGTGCGTCAGATCCAGGTTCGCGCAATGGAACTTCTCCGTCGCCCAACCCAGAGAATGAAGCTATCGTCTTTCGTGAAGGTGTAGTCCATATTGTTCTTCATGAAGGACGACGGGGCTAGCCCTCAGCTCGTTGCTGCCATTTCTTCGCCATTCTCCTGACTGAATCATCAACGGGAAAATCCGCGAGCGCAGTCTGATCGACCCACCGAAGATCGTGGCTCTCTTCACTCACGATGAGCTTGGCTTCTGGTGGAGATCGAAAGAGAAAACGAACATCGTAGTGATCATGCTCCGGCACTTTTGAATTTGCCGGAATACGATGCACGTCCACGTCAAAAATATCCAAACCGACCGACTCCAGATCGGGGATGCCGCTTTCCTCTGTCGCCTCGCGAAAGGCGACCTGCCAGACATCTGATTCGCCGTCCGCATGCCCCCCCGGCTGAACCCAGATGCCAAGCTTCTTGTGATGAGTCAAGACACAACGCTCTTCATCATGGCTCATGACCCAGGCTGAACCGGTGATGTGACCCTTCAAGAGCGAACGCTCGAAACAATCCGGATGAGCTCGAACAAAAGCGACAATCCGATCAAAACTCCCCCTCTCCCCGGGACTCATCTGCCTCTGCGCCTCGTAGCGAGAAAGAAGATCCAGGAGCGCTCTTCGATGCATTGATCTCTCCAGTTCGAATATTTCTCATTTTCTTTGGCAAGTTTCCTCGAATTCTCCGACTTCGGGAGTGGAAACTGGTCCGGATGAATCATCTGGGCCAGACCGCTCCCGCTATCCAAGCCCTGAAAGAATGCTGAGGTCACTCCAATGATGCACATCTCGAACGAAACTTCCGTCACTCTCTCGGTCCTGGAGCCCAGGTGTGTCCAAGAGCTGGCCCCGAGAAGCAATCGGCAGTCCTGGATCGTGGAAACGCTACGGACCACCCAGGGGCGATTGGACGTCAATCGACATGTCATGGATGTCTACCGTGGAAGCCTCGAGGCCTACTTTCACGCCACCCCATTTCGCCGCCTCGGAAGAGCGGAAGACATCGTTGCCGGCTTCTTTGCCGATCGCCTGGGAAAAAACGATTACTTCACCAGGTGGCAAACGAGCGGAAAGCGTCTTCAACACTGGCTCGTCAATAGTTTTCGATTCTATCTTCTCGAGCTCTGTGACAAAGAGCGTCGAAATCGGCGGTACGTCAACCTCCCCGAGCTGCTTGAAGACAAAGGCGTTGCCCCCGGGGACATGGCCGACAGCATCGTCGCCTGGAAGACCGTGTATGAAGCTCTCAACACAACTCATGAGCACTGCCAGAAGCGCCGACTCGAGCAACATTGGGACATTTTTGAACTCCATGAACTCGAGGGAATCTCTTACCAAGCGCTGGGAAAGCGCTTTGACATGGAAGCCTCCCGGGCGACCAACATGGCGAGAACCGTGCGGCTTCTCTTCAAAGCATCGGTAAGAAAACTCGTCCGAAAAAGCGGAGCCCGCGAAAACGAAATCGATTCGGAGATCAAAAGTCTTATCTCAACTCTGTCGACCAGGCCATCTCAGTTCGAAGAACGATGATCAAAAGGCGCTTCACGAATCCAAGCACCAAGTCCGATCGAAAAGCCAAGGTCATCCGTCTGCTGACGATCGCCCTGATGGAACCCAAGGGATGGATCAAGCACCTGCTCCGAAGATTAGAAGAAGACGGCGGAGGGGATCTTATCCCCTCCCTCATTCGTCGTGGGTTCTTTCTCGCCGGAGTCGAGTCGAGTTTTCACGAGGACATCGCGGCTCATTCTCTCGATGAGTGGGTCCGGACAAAAAACGCCTGCAAAGAACAGATGATGCAGGGAAAAGACGACGACGACCGGGCCGCCAGTATTCTTGGCTACTTCCTCTCGATTGCCGTTGCCCGGGCTCATTTCGGAGCAGGAATCAGCTATCACAAAAAGAAAGACCTGGACGATATCTTCCGGGAGATCCTCTCGATCCTTCCTCCAACCTGGGCTCAAATCGTTCGAGAAGCACTTACCGCGGAGGCGAGCTAGTCCCGGATGCGCTCCATTGCTTCCCCCTCCTCTTCAAGCTCGCCCAACTCCTCATCGAGCCCTTCGAACTCAAGCCACGTAGGATCCGGGTATTCCGGGTCTAGCGCGACCTTCATCTCTTCGGTGTAGGTAACGCCCCCGACAGCCAGAGAAACCAGATAAGTTCCGGGTTGAACCAATCTTCCCCTCCGGAAACGGCGGGAACTTCCCGGAGGCGGTGGAAGGCGAAGATCCCAGGAGAAATGATGAAGACCGGGCTCGTTTCCAGCCTCAAAAGTCTTGACCACATCTCCGTTGGGCCTGGTGATCTGTAACGAGAGCCCACGAGATTGCTCGCCAAGAGAATAGTAGATCTGCACTCCACGGTCCGGGTTTTCGCCAACAAATTGCCGAGGCCCATCCGACCCTCGAGCAGGCTCCGAACGCCACAAAATGGTCGAATTCGGCCGGTAGAGATGAACCTTCTTCTGAAGAGTCTCCTCATTCATCTGACGAAGTAGGGATACGTCAAGGATCCAAAGGCTTCTGCCGTGTGTTGCCGCCACGATCTCCCCGGTTTTTGAGTGAAGAGCAAAGTCGTGCACGGCAACGGTCGGGAAATTCGAAGCACCAAAAGACGTCCATGTTGCTCCTCGATCAATGGAAACCCAGGCGGAGAACTCTCCTCCCAGGAACAAGAGATCGGGATTGGTCAGATCCTCGGTCAAAACTCGCGTTGTACCTGCATACTGGGGTAGGTTCCCACCCAGACTCCTCCAGGTCTCTCCGTGATCCTCCGAAACATAAAGCCTGGACTCATCGTCGTTGGATCGGTGCCCATCAAACGTCAGGTACACTCGACTCGTCTTGTGCCTTGACGCGGATATTGAACTCACCCAGCGAGGATCGGGAACGAGTTCTCCGATCCTTTTCCACTCATATCCCTCTCGATCAGGGTCAGCCTTCCCGCCCCTGTTCTTCCCTCGCCCCTTGCCTTTCCCCTCCTTCTCTTCGCTGACTTCCTTTGTTGCATCGAAGGTCATGCTGAAAAGACCGCCACTCGCCTCAACTTTGCCCGCAATTTTTCCGGTCGTAAGAGTCCCGCTGAAGTCCAATCCCATCACATCACTCGGAAACGTGAAGGAGACCTTTCCTGTTTCGGAATCAAACCGGATCTTGGTCAAATCCCCATCCCCGAGGTCGGACGAGATCGATCCCTTGAGTTTTCCTTCTTCCGTTCTCACGAATGTGAACGAAAACTCGCTGCCCTCTGGAACATTCTCTCCGGAGACGGTTGCCGTCCACGACCCGGCAAGGGGGGCCTCGCCCTTTGCTGTCTTTGGCTCGGCTCCATTCTTCGCCGCCAGGTGGACACCGTTCTCCGCGACAGCGGATTTCGTTTCCTTTCCTGCCGGTTCCTTGGGAGCTTCTTCTTTCTCGGGAAGGTTGTAGAGATCGAGCCAGTTCTTGCCTCCATCTCGCGTGGCAAAGACCGATCCGTCATCGGTCCCGACATAGAGAATGTCCGCGTCGCGGGAAGATTCCGAAAGCGACGTTGCGCTACCTCGATCGGTCTTCGTGATCTCGGGGGAAATCGCTTTCAGTCCATTCCCTCGGTCCAGGGATCGAAAGACGTAATTCCCCGCGGTGTAGTAGATCTTTGTATTGTGATGAGAGAGAAGAAACGGAGTGTTCCAGTTGAACCGGTATCTGGATCCCCGGGGAGCTCGAGGTCGAAGGAATCCACCTTCACCGGTGCGAAAATTTCGTCTTCCAAGACCGCCGTTTTGGCTTTCGTAATAGATGAGATCCGGATCATCTCGATCCACGCGACAGAAGAATCCGTCCCCTCCACCAATTCTCAGCCAGTCCGCATTGACAGGCCCGGAGTTGTCTCGTACCCGATTGGGTCCCCCCCAGCTTCCATTGTCTTGAAGACCGCCGTACACCTTGTAATCCCGGGTGAAGTCGACATCGACACGATAAAACTGACCGATAGCTACATGGTTGTGGTGATCCCAGTGATCCATACGGTCATAGGTCACATAGATGCCACCGTCATTTCCAAGGATCATGTGTCGTCCATCCCGGGAATCAACCCAGAGAGCATGATGATCGACGTGAACACCGCGGCCTGCACCGTCGGCAGTAAACGTCTCCCCACGATCTTTTGAACGATAGAGCGAGGTACCGAGAACATAGAGATAGTTCTCATCCGAAGGATCCACCCGGATCTGGCTGTAATACATGGGACGCGGATTCACGGAATTGATCCGGGTCCAGGTCACGCCTCCGTCCGCGGAACGATAGACTCCCCCGTATTCATGGCCGTCCGGCCCCTGTTGGTCCTGGACGTTTTCTCTTTGACCTCCAAGGCCCGAAGAAAACGGCCCCGATGGCTTTTTCCTCTGGTCTTTGGCCTCTTCTTCCGACTTTTCCTTGTCTTCCGGCTCCTTTTCTTCCGCATCCTCCTCCTCACCCGGACGCTTTCCAAAGGTGACCTCAAGCGTATGGCTCTTCCTCTCCCTGGAGACTTCAAAAAGAACCGTGTCGCCGGCGAGGCGCTTTCGAATCTCCCGGGTCAAATCAGAATAGGAGTGAACGATCGCGTCTTCGACTCGAATCACGATATCCCCGACCAGGAGCTTCGCCTCGTTCGCCGGCCCCCCGTCCGTGACCTCTGTCAAACGAGCACCAACGTCTGCGTTCTCACCCTTCACACCCAGATAGGCCGCATTCGAAGGCTCCTGGGTGATCTCTTCCGATTCAAGAACCACATACACAACGTTGGGATCTTTCTGATAGAAATCAATACCGATTCGCCCGAGAATCCGAGTCGGCAATCCCTTGTCCACTCTCTTGAACGTCTTCCCCCCATCGGTGGTCAGGTGAAGTCCGCTGCCAGGTCCCCATTTCTTCTGGGGATCATTCGTATCGAACCCATCTCTTTGGCGCTCGTAAGTTGCAATCAAAAGTGTCTCCGGACTGCCGGGCTTCATCTGGACATCAACCACCCCGGTCTTCTCATCGATGTAGAGAACCTTCTCCCAGGTCTCTCCCCCGTCCGTTGTCTTGAAGAGGCCCCTCTCTTCGTTGTGCCCCCAAAGCCGACCAAGAGCTCCCACATAGACGATGTCTGGATTCTCGGGATGAATTGCAATGCGCCCGGTCTGGAAAATTCCGTCCAGCCCCCGATGCTCCCAGGTCTTTCCCCCGTCGATCGATTTGTAGACACCGTTTCCCCAGGAAACACTATTTCTCGGGTTGGCCTCTCCCGTCCCGACCCAAACGATGTCTTTGTTTGACTGGGAAACCGCGACGTGACCGATGCTCACGGTGGCCTCCCGATCAAACTGATGTTCGAAGGTCGTTCCGTTGTTCGTGGTCTTCAACAACCCGCCACCGGCGGTGGCAATCCAGAACGTGCTTGGATCCTTCTCAAAGACGGCGATCGAGGTGATCCGCCCTCCCATGTTGGCGGGCCCGATGCTGCGCCACTTCATCTGTTTCAGCCAGGACTCGGGGAGAGTCGGCTTGACCTCTTCGGTCTCCGCCTCCTCGTTCTTTTCCGCCGCCTCCTGGAACGCCGATCCAGGAACACAAACGAAACCAACCCAAAGAGAGGCCACAAAGGCCCGGATCCAGCACTTCATCATGAGTCGAAATCCCCCTTATCGATGGAATCATAGCAGGAGCCAAGACCTCAGAGGTTAGCGGATCCGCCCCAGGAGAACAACAATAAATCCTAACTGGCAAAGGACTTTCAATCGATGCCAGAGTGGCAACAAAACCCCTTTCCGGCAACCCCACCCCGAGGACCCTCCGGATTGAAGTGCTGAAAGCCAAGCCCGAGGAAGGTAGGCTTTCAAGCTTTCCTGTCCGCCCTTCCCTGGAATCGAAGCCAAAGAATGAACATCGACGCCTATCTTGACCGCATCGGAGCTTCGGGCCTCACCGAGCCCACACAAGAGAACCTGAAGAAGATCCAGTTCTCTCACCTCCTCAACGTTCCTTTCGAAAATCTGGACATTCATCTTCCCGAGCGACGGCCCATCGTGCTCGAAGAAGATGCGCTCTTTGAAAAGATCGTGACCCGCCGTCGCGGGGGATACTGCTACGAGCTGAATGGGCTTCTCGCGGCCGCCCTATCGACCCTCGGCTACGAGGTGACCCTGCTGTCGGGGCGCGCCAAACTCTCGGTGGGAAACTTCGGACCGGAGTTTGATCACCTGGCCCTGAAAGTTCAGCTCGATGAGCCCTGGCTCGTCGACGTGGGCTTTGGGGATTGCTTTCGCTATCCTCTCCAGATTTCTGAGCTCGGTGATCAAGACGATGGCGAATCGATCTATCGCATCGACCCGAAGGAAAAGGACCATTGCCTGGTGATCCGCAAGGATGACGCCCGGAACTGGTGGGAGCAATATCTCTTCAATCCAATTCCCCGAAAGCTCTCCGACTTCGAAGAGATGAATCACTACCACCAAACTTCTCTTGGTTCCCATTTCACTCGAGGCCGGGTGATCACGATTGCTACCGAAGACGGACGAACCACCCTCAGCGGAACGCGCTTGAACATTCGTAACAAGGCCGGGGACCAGACCACGATCCTTTCCGGCAAGAACGAATTGATGGAAACCCTTTCGAGCAAGTTCGGAATCGACCCGGAGGATGTGGCGGACCTGACCTGATGGCGCAGCAAGGCGACGCTTCGGGAACCACCCCAAAACTACTTACTCTCGGCGATGTCATCAAGACGTGGTGGCCTCTTGCCGCAAGCTGGATCCTCATGGCTCTTGAGCTTCCAGCGGTGAGCGCAGTCATCGCTAGACTTGATGAGCCCAAGATCCAGCTCGCCGCCTATGGAGGGATTCTCTTCCCACTGGCAATCCTGGTCGAGGGACCGATCATCATGCTCCTCGCCGCCTCCACGGCACTTTGCAAGGACTGGCGTTCCTATCGCCTCATTCACACGTTCATGATGGGCTCTGGGCTTTTCCTCACCGTCGTTCATGGGATCGTCGCGTTTACTCCCCTCTTTGACGTCGTGGTTCGAGGAATCATCGGGGCGCCCGAAGAAGTCATCGAACCCGCTCGCCTGGGCTTTCAGGTGATGTTGCTCTGGACCTGGGCCATCGGGTATCGCCGATTTCAGCAGGGGGTCCTCATCCGGTGCGGTCATTCCGGAGCCGTCGGGGTCGGAACCGCGATCCGACTCCTGGCTACCGCATCTCTCCTTGGAATCGGATTTCTCCTCCGAGATATTCCAGGTGCGGTGGTTGGTGGTGCAGCGGTGACAGGTGGAGTGATCGTGGAAGCTATCTATGCAGGCTTCCGGATCCGTCCTGTTCTTCGAGAGCAAATCAAACCCGCTCCTCCCCAGGAAAAGCAACTCACCTGGCGCGAGTTTGCTTCGTTCTACATTCCCCTGGCCATGACGCCGGTCCTGACCATCATCTCCCAGCCCATCGGGAGCGCTGCCCTCAGTCGGATGCCAAGACCCGTCGAATCCCTCGCCCTCTGGCCCGTCTTGTGGGGACTTGTCTTCATGCTGAGATGCATGGGGATGGCCTACAATGAGGTGGTTGTTGCCCTTCTCGACAAACCAGGGGCTCGCCTGCAACTCCTGCGATTCAGTCGACTCCTTGCAGCAACGACGTCTTCAATCCTCCTGATCATGGCGGTTACTCCCCTTTCGGATCTTTGGTTCGGCGGAATCAACGCTCTTGAACCAAGACTCATCGGGGTGGCCAAGACGGCGCTCTGGATCGCCGTCCTACTCCCCGCCCTTTCCGTGTATCAAAGCTGGTTTCAGGGGCATCTTCTGCATCGACGCCGTACTCACGTGATCACGGAATCAGTTGTCGCACTCCTCATTGCCCTCATCTCCGTGAACACCCTTGGGGTTTACGTGGGGACAATCACCGGAATCTACGTCGGGTTGTGCGGTTATCTTTGTGGCGCGCTCGCCAATGTGGGTTGGCTGCGCTTTCGAAGCAAGTTGGAAAAGGTTCACTCATGAATTCAAGCCGGCTCACCATTTTCTTCCTGTTCCTTTGCCTCCTCTCGTCTCCTGGATGTCAGCTCGGCCGGGGAACAAAGGCGGCTCCTGTTGGGAGGATTCCAATTCAAGTAACCACGAACCTCACCGGGTTCGAAGATTCCGAGAGAGAGGCGATCAAGACTCTTATCGACGGGAGCCTGGCCCTTCCACAAACTCCGGAACCTGCTGGATCCCCCGGGCTCAAGGGCTACAGCGACGCGGTGCAAAAAGCGGCAGCATTGCTCGCCCCAACACACCGATCAACCGCCGACTACCTCAACAAAGCAGCCACGATTCTTGCCGGATCTGATGAAAGAATTGAGGATCTCGACAGGCTCGTCGCGGACGCTTCAAAAGAACGTCTTCTCATTCTATTCGGTCCAGGAAGAAGAGCGGAGAATAGCAACAACTCTCTCCTCAGTCACATCGAGATTTCCCGTCGATCTGAAGTCGATGAACCCTGGTTGTCGGCCTATCACTCCCGGCTGAGTGAGTTCGAGCACTGGTTACCGATCCCCAAGGGACATCATTCTCTTGAGGGATCGCCCCGAGATTCTCTGGTCATCGCCAACATCATCTTCAAAGGCGGAACCCTTGCCCAGAACGGATCCATGTCAACGAGACGCCCCCACACAAAAGCGCTGGTGGACGAACTCGGGACGACTTACTTCTTCTACAAGAACCTCCTGGAGAAGGAATGGTATGAGAACGAAGTAAAGTCTACTTCCAACCTGGTTCTTGTCGAGCGTCACCGGCACCTGGCTAGCCCTCGTGCTCATCTCAATTTTTTCGCGACGAGGTTTTCCAGCTACCAGCTTGGCCCTCAAACAGTTTCGACGGACGAAAGCGAAACACCGATTCCCCTGCGCAAGCATTTTGGAGCTTCCTGGGCACCGTTGATCATTGCCAAAGCCGACCTCACCGGAATCCTTGCTCATGAATGGTTGATCCGGGAAGAGCTTGAGGCCGCCGAACTCTCCGATCAAAACCTTGCCATGCTGGTCACCATGAGCTTTCGATCCCTGTATGACGCAGGCTCGGGAGTAGCACCACCCGCACACGCACACGCCTCCCTCATCATCCTCAACTGGCTGACGGAGAAAAACGCGATCGGGTTCGATCAGGAAGAGGGAGGCTGGGACCTCAACCTTGACACCATTCGCACCGAAGTCCGAAACCTTCTCTCGGTAATCTTCCAGATACACGCCACGGGAGACATCGAGAAGGCAGATGAGCTGGTGAAAGCCTACGCGGTCATGACCCAGAATGTGGTAAGAACCCTCGACACGATGAATGCAATCGGAGGAAAGCTGTTTCTGCCCACCTGGGTTGTGAACGAAGAGGAGGGATAGGAGCACGCTCAAGCCGGAATCCTAATGGGATCGAAGAACCTGCCACCGATCAACCACCCGATCGCCCCGAACAACTTGCATCTCATCAAAAAGCGCTACCGTGAGACACGAGTGGTGCTCCAGGATACGGACCTTCTCTCCGACCTTGAATCGCCCCTCGATGAGACTCATCTCGTCGGCACTCACCTTGCCGTGCTCCTGGGAAAGAGACGAGAGAAAAAGTCCCTTCTCCAAACCGCCGCCGGTTTGCAATCCCTTGAAAACATAGCCAAGCCCTCGGGTCTCAGGTGCATGAGTTGCACCTCGATCCTTGGAGAGGCTGAGAGCACCCGCGTCCGTGACAAAATGTGATGCTCCTGGCTGGTGCGAAATCACACTACCTAGAACGGTAACTCCGCAGTGTTCAAGACCACAACTGCCGATGGCCGCCTGCATCGCATCATGGAAAACATAGTTTCCCGGCCGCACTTCCGTCACCCCCTGAAGATCCCTGGCGACTGAAATTGCCGGAGTTGAACCAACACTGATTCCCGGAACAGCTAGACCCGCCACCCGCAAACGTTCGGCAAACCGAACCATGACATTTCGTTCAAGCTCGGCCGCCTCCTGCAACTGCTTCAACCCCAGCACATCGTACGCATGACCGGAATGGGTGAGAATCCCGTCGAAGCTCAGATGGACGCTGTCGGTCATCTTCTTCACAAGATCGACAGCCCGATCCGACTCCGGGTCGACCCCGGCTCGGTGATAGCCACAATCCACCTTCAGCCACACGGGAAGAACTTGATCAGCCCTTTTGCACCCGGACGAAAGAGCCTCAATGGCTTCCGGGCCATCCACCAGAACCCGCAAACGAACGGATCGGGCCAGTTCAAGAGCCCGGGGGATCGAATCAAGAGGAATGGGCAACGCCCAGGTCATGTCGGTGAAACCGGCTTTTGCAAAGAGCTCCGCCTCCCTCAGGGTCGAGACGGTAATCCCAGTGGCTCCCGCAGCCAGTTGCATCTTTCCGATCTCGACGCATTTGTGTGTCTTGATGTGAGGACGCAAGGAAACCGAAAGCCCGTCAGCTCGTTCCTGCATGGTGGCAATATTCTTCTCCAACACGTCAAGATCGACCACCAAGGCCGGCGTCGCAAGATCTTGGAGTTGCATAAACCCTCTCTATTCGAGATCCAATCCCTGGCCAGAATTTCGAGTACAATCTGATTGTATCCAACGGAATGGCCCAGGCCACCCAGTTGATCCTGATCAGAGGATGAATCCCATGATTCGAGTCAGCCACATTTTCGAGACCATACTCTACGCAGAGGATCTCGAAGCCGCCGAGGAATTCTACGTTCAAGGCTTCGGCCTCAACCTGATCGATAGAAACGAACTGCTCCTTGCTCTTGGATGTGACTCAGGCGTTCTCTTGATCTTCGACCCCAGGAAGAGTCGAGTGCCCGGACGCCCTGTTCCGTCCCATGGAACGGTTGGCGAGGGCCACATCGCATTTGCCACTCATCCAGAAGACCTTCCCGCGTGGCGAAAACAGCTTTCCGATGCCAAGATCTCCATTGAATCCGAGATCCAGTGGGAATCCGGCGGAACGTCTTTGTATGTGCGGGACCCGGCCGGCAACTCCGTTGAACTCGCGCCACCGAGTCTATGGGGCGATCAATGGTCTTTTCCAAAGATGGGAAGCTGAACTCAGATTCGGCGGCCCTCTCGGGCTAGCCGCAAGAAGAGAGGAAAGGCAACCATCACGCAGCAGATTTCCGAAAGCCCCGCAACCACGAACGCCATCTGATATCCGGAATGCCAGTCCGCCTGAGCCGCCACGGTTTGGCTGATCCAGGCTCCGGTCACGGGCCCGAGGACAAATCCTAACGATCCCGCTGCGTTGAATGCCCCCATCGCCGTTCCACGCACTTCGGGACGGGAAAGATCCGTCGTCAGGACAAGCGACGGAACAAACATCACCGCCGAGGTCACCCCGAGAAAAAGCATGAGGTATGGAAGCGCGGTAAGAGACCAAAAGCCAAGAGAAACGGTGCCGATCCCGTAGAGAAGACTCCCGACACAAACCAGGAGCGACCGAGAAATGCGCTGAGAAAGCCGCCCAAACACATACGACAACAGCCCGAACGGCAGCATGAAATAGGCGAGCAAGATCCCGATTCTGGATGGCTCAAGATCGTGGACCGTATCCATGAACCTGGAGAACGTCGCGGTGAAAAAGCCGACCGTAAATCGATCCACAAAAGCAAAGCTGATCGGGAGAAGGAGCCAGCGATCGGCGGCCAGTGCGCGGATGATTTCGCGGAGTGAAGGACGGCTGCTCTTGACTTTGACCTCGCGAAGAAGAACACACACCATGAACGCGGCAAGAAGCGAAAGACCCGCCCCGACCTGCAACGGAAGATAAGGATCGGTCCTGCCGAGAATTCCTCCCAGGGGAGCTCCAAGCGCCACTCCAAGACAGATTCCCGCACCGGCTGCCCCCATCACCGAGCCACGGTTCTCACCCTCTCCGTGATCGGAGGCAAGAGCAAGCACCAGCGAAAGAGCAACGATGTGGCTGATTCCCTCGAGGAAGCGCAAGCCCAGAAAAACAGGAAAAGAAACGGGAAGAGAGAGGGACCAGAGAAGGATTGCATCCAGCAACAACCCGACGATCACCAGCATTTTTCTACGGCCGAGCCGATCGGACAACGCGCCGGCGAGCGGAGCCCCGATGAATGCGCCCACCATGTTGATGGACATGAACAAGGAAGCCAAAAGCTCCGAGACTTCAAATCGTTCGACGACAAGCCCCTTCAGCACCGTGACCGGTAGAGTCACCGGCATCAGCATCATCAGGGTCAACACACCGAGACTCACCACCCGAATTCCTCGGAGGTTGGCTGGCTTCATCCCGACGTGACCGTTTCCTTGATTCATCATTGGAGCGGACTGTTCTACCAGGTTTTCTCCAGGACTTCCCCCGTTTCGTCGGCCCTGCGGCCCGTGAGAAGAGTCTCCCAAGTTCTCCCAACCCTTTGGGGCGGTTTGACGTATAATTTTCGAGCCAATCCGTTCCCTCGGTCATCCGAGGTGCCTTGAATCGCTAAGGGGGACCCATGTCACGACTCAGTTTTTCGAATCTTCCTCTCCGAACCGCCGTTCTTTTTCTGTTCCTCGTCGTCGCCACCTGGAGCTCATCTTCACGGATCCACGCTCAGGCGAAAGACCTCGGTTGGTCCGGATACACCAGTTCGGATGAGCTCAATTCGACCCTGGCCGAGATCGTGCAACAAAACGCCGATCGAGCACGGCTCCGACAGATCGGGACTTCGGGAGAAGGGCGCCCGCTCTGGATGGTGGAAATCGGAAGGAGAGACCGGAGGAATCCCGACGAGCGGCCCGCTCTTCTGGTGGTCGCCGGCGTTGACGGAACCCACCTTCCCGGAACCGAAGCCTGTCTCTCTCTCATCAAGAACGCGCTCACCCGCAACGATCCCGCCCAAGAAGAAGAAAGCGGCAGTCCCGATTTTTCCACACTGCTCTCAAAGAACACCCTTTACGTGATTCCACGCATCAATCCGGATGTCACCGAACATCTCTTCCGCTGGCCGCTCTCCGACCGAAAGACCAACACCCGTCCCGTCGACAACGACCGGGACGGGACAACCGATGAGGATGGTCCGGAGGATTTGAACGGGGACGGAGTCATTACATCGATGCGAAAAAGGGACCCCGCGGGTTCGGAGATGGCCCACGAGAAAGATCCCCGTCTTCACAAGAAATCCAGCCAGACAAAAGGAGAAGTTTCAACCTACAAGATCTATCCCGAGGGAATCGACAACGATGGAGACGGAGAGATCAATGAAGACGGACCGGGCGGTGTCGAACTCAATCGCAACTTCCCTTTTCAGTATGACCTTCATGATCCTGCAACAGGACCTCATCAAATCTCCGAACCGGAGTCCCGGGCTCTGGCGGATTTCTTCCTTTCACACCGGAACATCGCAGCCGTCCTCGTCTACGGCCCGGAAGATAACCTCGTAGCCGGAACAAAATCCACCCGGGGAAGCGGAGGACCATCATCCGGAGGACCGCGCGCAGGAACTCGTGCTGGGCGGGGAGAAGCTGCCCGATCTGGCTTCGGAGGGAGACAACCGGTGACGTCCATCGCGGCAGACGACCTCCCGTACTTCACCTACATGGCGGAAAAATATCAAGAGATCACGAAAGCGACCGGGAAATCCGTCCCGTCCCCTGCAGGATCCTTCTTGAATTGGGTGTACTATCACTATGGAATTCCCGGCCTGGGAGCCTCCATCTGGTCCGGTCCGCCCAAGAAAACGGAGGAGCCCGACGAGGTCAAAGAAGGCGACTCGCCAGACCCCAAGGAGCCTGAAGCAAGGCCCGGAAGACAGGAAGGGGAGCGAGGAGATCGAGAATTCGGCGGGCGGGGAAGAGGAAGACGTGGAGGCCGAGGAGCCCCACCGATGCCGCCTTCCGCCGGAGGTGACTCGCCAGACGAAGATCAGCAATGGCTCGCCTACTCGACCGATCGACTTCTAGGGGAAGGTTTTGTCGATTGGTCACCCTATGATCATCCGACTCTTGGCGAAGTTGAAATCGGCGGATTCGTTCCGTTCCTGCGACTCAACCCGCCGGCGGACGACATCACCCCCCTTCTCGATTCTCAGGTTCGCTTCGTGTGGACCCTGATGGGCCTCCTCCCGAACGTTTCGGTGGAGAAAACCGATGTCGTCGAGAAAGGGTCCGGACTCTTCGAGGTCAACGTTACCGTGCGAAATAACGGCTACTTGCCAACGGCCCTTCGCCATGGCCTCGCGACCCGTCAGATGAGGCCCATCCAGGTCGAACTCCTTCTGGGAGAACAGAAACTCCTTGCCGGCGATGCAAAAAGGCGCATCGATCGCCTGGAAGGGTCCGGAAAAACCAGCGACCATTCCTGGCTCATCCAGGGAAAGAAAGGATCTTCCGTCCTCATCAAAGTGACCTCTCGCAAAGGCGGGTCATCCCGAGTGGAGGTCAGGCTGTGAAAACGAACTCTACCGTCCTGCGCGCCAACGCCCTTTCGAGCGTCGACTCTTCGAACCAAGGAAATTCCCCCATGAGCATTGGAATTCGAATCTTCCTCCTTCTGGCCCTGATCGTTCCTCATTCAACGGGTCAACCGGCTGTCGCTGCCGACCGGGTAAAAGTCCCGCTCCGGTTTGACCACTTCTATGACTTTGAGGAACTGACCTCCGCCCTTCACTCCCTTGCCGAAGCTTACCCTCAACTTCTCGACCTTGCGTCCATCGGAAAAAGCTTCGAGGGACGAGACATGTGGTTGATGACCATTCACAACCCGAAGACGGGTCCGGAAATGGAAAAGGCCGCCATGTGGATCGACGGAAATATCCACGGAAACGAGGTTCAGGCCTCGGAAGTATGCCTCTATACCATCTGGTACTTGATGGAAAACTACGGAAGAATCGAGGAGATCACTCGAATTGTGGACGAACGGGTCTTTTATGTTCTTCCCTCCCAGAACCCGGACGGACGAGCACACTGGTTCAACGCCCTGAACACTTCCAGTTCGAGTCGTAGCGGAAAAAAGCCCACCGATAATGACGGGGACGGGCTCTTCGATGAAGACGGATACGACGATCTAGATGGCGACGGCGAGCTCTTGATGATGCGGAGAAAGAACGTGGATGGGCGATGGAGACCGTCTCACGACGATCCGCGTCTCATGGAACGCGCTCCCGCCGGTGAACCCGGCGGATACGATATTCTTGGATACGAAGGAATCGACAACGACGGTGACGGAAGGATCAACGAGGATGGCCCGGGAGGCTACGACCTCAACCGGAACTGGCCTTCCGACTGGGAGCCCGAGTACATCCAGTTCGGCGCAAGCGAATACCCACTTTGTCATCCGGAATCAAAGTCGATTTCACGGTTTATTCTTGCTCACCCCAACATTGCCGGAGTTCAGTCTTACCACAACACCGGCGGCATGATTCTTCGCGGCCCGGGCAGCCAGTCCTTCGGAAGTTACCCGCGCCAAGATGCTGCGGTGTATGACCTCCTCGGCGAGAAGGGAGAAAAGATCCTTCCCTACTATAAATACATGATCATCTGGAAGGATCTCTATACCGTCTATGGTGGATTCGTCAACTGGACCTATGAGGGTCTTGGAATCTTCTCCTTCACCAACGAACTCTTCTCAAGTAAAAAATACTATCACGACAAGAACGCCGAAAGGAGCCGGGGGGGAAACACAGAGAGGCTCAAATTTGACGATTGGCTCGAATTTGGTCATCAGTACGTGGAATGGAAACCTGCGACTCACCCCACCTACGGTGACATCGAGCTCGGAGGATGGAGACGAGAAACGGGCCGGGTTCCACCGGTCTGGATGCTCCAGGAAGAATGTCATCGAAATTTTGCGTTCACCGTTCTCCACGCCGATCAGATGCCTCTCGTCTCCGTGAGAGAGATCACGGTCAAATCCCTCGACCAGGGAGTCCACGAAATTACCGCCACGGTGGAAAACACCCGGCTCATTCCGTCTGTCTCCGCCCGGGCCCGAGAGAAACGAATCGGACTTCCCGATTTCTTCTCGATCGAGAGCTTGGACCTCAAAGTTCTTTCCGGAGGCATCCTCACCAGTAAAGACTTCAACCGACTGAATGTTGTGGAATACCGCCCCGAACGAATCGCCATCGAAGGCGGAGTTTCCTCGGCAAAAGCAGGTGGTGGTGGAGGTTTCCGGGGCGGACGAGGAGGCGGTTCCGGGAGCTCGGGTCCCGTTACCGTACGCTGGTACGTCACCGGCAAGGGTACGGCAACCCTGCGTTACGAATCCCAAAAAGGTGGAGTCTCAACCGGCATCGTCACGATCAAATAAGCGATCGGTCAGGAGAGACCGACTTGGGTGACGAACAAAACTGATGAGCAGGGGTGGCGAACAGGGCAGTGCTTGCTCTCTTCGCCGCTGCCCACCCCTCAAGCTTGCTTCATGGACAGGGCAACTCGTCCCCGCTCTTGATCGACCTCGAGCACTTTGACCTTGACGATTTGCCCGACCTTGACGAACTCTTTGGGATCCGCGACCCACTGGTCGCTGAGCTCCGAAATATGCACCAGGCCGTCTCTCTTCACCCCCACATCCACGAACGCGCCGAAGTTGGTGACGTTCGAAACCCGACCTTCTAGCTGCATCCCTACCGTGAGATCATCCACCGACTGAACATCGTCTCGCCACTCCGGTGATTTGAACTCGGGCCGTGGATCTCGCCCCGGCCGCTCGAGCTCCGCCTTGATGTCTTCCAGGGTATAGAGACCAAGCCCCTGCTCTTCGTCTTCGTAGCGCTGAAGATTGAGACGAGAGACCTGTTCTGCATTCCCGACGAGATCCTCCATCGAAACGGAAAGCTCCTGGCACATCTCTTTGACAAGCTTGTATCGTTCCGGATGCACCGCCGTCTGATCCAGTGGATGATCCCCACCTCGAACCCGCAGGAAACCGGCAGATAGCTCGAAGGTCTTGGGACCGAACCCGGCAACCTTCAGGACGGCCCGACGTGACGGGAACGGCCCGTTCTCATCCCGATGAGCGACCACGTTGCGGGCAAGTCGATCACTCAAGCCGGAGACTCTTCGAAGAAGGGAGACCGAGGCCGAATTGAGTTCGACTCCCACTCTGTTCACGATTCGCTCCACGGCAGCATCAAGCTCATTGGAAAGACTTCGCTGGTTCACATCATGTTGATATTGCCCGACGCCAAGAGACTTGGGCTCGATCTTGACCAGCTCGGCAAGCGGATCCTGAAGTCGCCTCGCGATGGAAACCGCACCGCGAATGGTCACATCATGATCGGGAAGCTCTTCCCTTGCCAGGGCAGAAGAAGAGTAAATCGAAGCGCCGGTTTCGGGGACAATCGCCACGATAACCTCGGTAAAGCCCGCCTCTTTCAGAACCCCCCGGGTAAAGATCTCGGTCTCGCGACTTCCGGTACCATTTCCGATGGCGATTGCGTGAAGCCCGTGCTCCTTGACGCAACGAAGAATCATCGATTTGGCCTGGGCTTCTTTCAGGACAGGAGGAACCGGATAGATGACTCCCGTCGTCCCGACCTTTCCCGTGCCATCAACCACCGCAACCTTGCATCCCGTTCTGTAGCCCGGGTCAAGCCCCATGACCGAAAGCTGCCCGATCGGGGATTGCATGAGCAACGCTTCCAGGTTTTCTCGGAAGACTCCGATCGCCTCCGATTCGGCACGCTCTCGAACCTCACTCCGAACTTCGTTTTCGATCGAGGGACGAAGAAGACGCCGGTAGCCGTCGATCGTTGCCTGATGGACATGCTCACCGCACGGAGTCTGAAGGGGAACATCCCAGGATCTTGAAAGCCGATCCATCTCCGCGTCATCGTCCATCTCAAGATCCGATACGAGGAAGCCCTCCCGCTCTCCCCGCAAGATGGCAAGAAAACGATGGGATGGAATTCGAGATGACGACTCGGAGTGATCGAAGTAGTCTCGATAGACCTCTCCCTCGTTTTCCTTCCCGCCGATCACCCGCACTCGAAGAGTGGATTCAGAGGCCATCGCATCTCGCAACCGGGATCGGTGCTCCGCGATTTCAACCACGCTCTCGGCGAGAATATCCCTGGCTCCGGCCAGCGCAGCCGCAACGTCGGCGACGCCGTTTTCCTCGCTCACAAATCCGGAGGCGAGAGTTTCTGGATCTTCTCTGCCCGGCGCCTTATCCAGGAGCAAATCCGCCAGGGGCTCAAGCCCCCTCTCCCTCGCCATCTGAGCTCGGGTCCTTCGCTTTTTCTTGAAAGGAAGATAGAGGTCCTCGAGCTCTCGTTTGGTGGTAACTGCTCCAAGAGCCTTCGCTAGCTCCGGCGTCAGCTTTCCTTGGTCTTCGATGGTTGAGATCACCGCATCCCGGCGTTGAGAAAGCTCCAGGAAGTAGTCTCGCTCCTTGGCAATCACCTCGAGCTGCTCATCGACGAGCCCCGCGGTTGCTTCCTTTCGATAGCGAGCCACAAAAGGAACGGTGGATCCTTCGGCGAAGAGCCAGGCCGCGGCTGAGATCTGCTGCGGACGGCACCCAACACTCTCTGCAATGATACTGGTGAACCGGTCCTCCAAGACCGCGGTCTTGGCGTCCGTGGGTAGTTCGGTTTTTGTCGACATGAGCGGAAGCCTCCTTTCTCACCTCATCCTGACAGGCAGAACGAAAAGATCAAGGGAGCGTTGGAGCGCCTCCTTGGTCCGAAGATGAGGGCTCCTGAGCCGGAAAAAGGAGGAGAAGCTTTGCGATATTCGACCCAAGCCGGATAATACTCGGGGTTTCAGAGGGAGTCCGGTCTTCAAGAATTTCTTAACGAGGTTGAGTCATGTTCTTTCAAAATCGATTCGTGCCAGGTCTTGCCGTCAATACGTACTTGATCGGCGATGATGGCACCCGGGAATGCGCGGTCATCGATCCCACCCGGGACGTGGATGAGATCATTCGCATGGCCGCAGCCTCCAACATGAAGATCCGACACATCCTCGAGACCCACGTTCACGCCGATTTCGTGAGCGGGGCGGTGGAGCTGAAGGCACGCCTTCCCCATGAGGTCACCATTCATTGCTCAGCGATGGGTGGACCCGATTGGACACCGGCTTACGCCGACCACAAAGTCGAGGAAGGCAACGAGATCGAGATGGGGTCTCTGCGACTTCGAGCGCTCCATACTCCCGGACACACTCCGGAACACGTCAGCTGGGCGCTCTTTGACGATTCCCGCTCCAAAGAAATCCCCTGGCTCCTCTTCACCGGGGACTGCGTCTTCATCGGCGATGTGGGTCGCCCCGATCTTCTCGGGGAGCAAGCTCGGGTTGCCCTTGGAGAACAGCTTTACAAGAGCGTCTTCGAGCGGCTCGATCGCTTTCCTGATTTTACCGAAGTGTTCCCCGGTCATGGTGCCGGCTCTCTCTGCGGAAAAGCGATTGGCTCCCGCAACTCCTCGACTCTCGGCTTCGAGCGACGCTTCAGTCCGGCATTCCAGAAGAAGGGGCAAACCGAATGGATCGACGACCTGCTCGATGGAATGCCAAAGAGCCCGCCCTACTTCTCCCGGATGAAAAAGATCAATCGAGAAGGGCCTCCGGTTCTGGGGGCAACTCTTCCCCAGCTTGCGGCTCTTTCGGTTGAAGCGGTGACTCAGCACCAAGCAAAAAGCCTGGTCGTTGACGTGCGGCCGGCGGCTGATTTTGCAAGAGCTCATATTCCGGGGGCAGTGAATATTCCTCTGAGCCCCACGTTCTCAACCTGGGCAGGTTGGGTCCTTCCGCCGGCAACGCCGTTGATCCTTGTCCTTCCGGACCCGGAGAAAAGGGCGGAAGCTTGTACCCATCTCATCCGGGTCGGGTACGACGACATCACCGGCTTCCTCGACGGCGGGATGGAGGCGTGGCAGTCTCAAGGAAAAAACGTCAGCGAGCTTCCGACCCAGACCGTGGAAGACTTGCGAGAAACGCTCGATCAAGACCCGGCCAGCCTCACCGTTCTGGATGTGCGTTCAACGGGCGAGTGGAATCAAGGTCACATCGATAGCGCTACCCACTGTCAGCTCGGAACGGTCGAAGACCCAACGAGCAAACTATCCGATGACAAGCCGGTCGCCATCATTTGTGGATCGGGATACCGCTCTTCCATCGCCGCGTCGCTCGCTCTTCGGAGCGGTCGAAAGAACGTGATCAACGTCGCCGGAGGAATGGGAGCATGGAACAAGATGGGGCTACCAACGAAGGTCTAAAAGCCCAAGGAACAACAGCTTGCAAAGCATGCCGCGGGCAGAGCCGCGACATGCTCCTCCAGGCAAGCAACAAGAAGTCTATTCGTTTCCGAAGCGCAGCTGAATCCCGTTCGTGACGCTACCGGGCAAAGTTCCGATGCTTGCCGGATCGAAAATGACCCCCTGCAGGTACACCGATCCGACGACCCTCGCTCCCCGCCCGGCACTGACCACGACAGAAGGCGCCGGGGCCGATCCGTGTGTCGGAATACCCAGAGCATCCATTCCCGTGTTGTTCCAGACGACCCGAAGCTCGCTGGATGAACCGGAAAGCGGGGTCGGCATCCCGGTCACCCCAAAACCATTCCTGAGACTTCGAACCGTAAACGGTGTTGGCTCCCCAAACCATGCACAGAGCATGAAAGGAGCGGTTCTCCCCGTTGCGATCAGCGGCGGCGCTTCCATGGTGATTTCCAGGGGCTCATCGCTAGCGAGGCTGAGAATGCGCTCATCGCCAACACCCGCACTTCCGTTGACGAACAAGACATCGACGATCGTGGAAGATGTTTCCCCCGAGCATTCCTCAAGCTCTCCTGGATTCCCCAAGGAGGCGTTCACCGAACCTCGCCTTGCGTTGATGGCGTCGTAGCTCCGGTTCAGCGCTGCCGCGAGGTCTTCGCTCTCGGAGGTTCCCATCACAAGGTCGCAATCACCGTCACCATCGAGATCTCCCACCGCCAAGAAATGGGACGGTATCGGCGTAACCAGAGTCCGTTCGGCGCCAAACGAAAGATCACCCACTCCAGGCAGGATACTCACCAGGCCTGCACCAAACAGAGAATGATCATTACCAGAGACGACGACATCGACATGACCATCCTGGTCGAAATCGTTCACGGTGATCACTCCACCGAGGGCCTCATAAGGCCGATTCGGAAGCGGAACAAACGTCCCGTCACCGACTCCGGAGAACACTCCAAGATGCCTCTGGAATATCGGCGAGAAGATCAGATCCTGACTTCCGTTCTCATCGAAGTCACCAAATGCCATGCCGCCGATGGATCCGGGGCTTCCGACGGGAACCAGCGAATCCGCGATCTGAAAACCCGCGTCTCCATCATTCAGTAGAATCTGAATGATCTGGTCGTCAATGGATACCGCGAAATCAAGAGTCCCGTTCTCGTCGATATCAGCGAGGGCGCTCCCCTGTGACGATCCGAACAACTCGGTCGTACCTCCCTCAACAAACCCGCCTTCCCCGTCACCGAGAAAGACACTCAGAATTTGATCGGCAAAAGGGCCTGGTGCACCAGGATCGCTGTGGGCAACAATCAAATCCACGACATCGTCCCCATCAAAATCACCCGCCGTCATGAAACCCTCCAAACCTCCATTCAAAGGAAGAGCAGCAGTCCGGGAGCCGAAAGAACCAACACCATCTCCAAGAAAAACCTGGACCTGTGCCGCCGTCCAGACAGCCACGTCCTCGATCTCATCTCCATCAAAATCCTCCAGGATCAAAGATCTCGTACTCCCTCCGATTGTCTTTGCATGGAGCGAACCAAAAGCGCCATCTCCACGTCCCAGGGCCCAGTGGAGAAAACCGTCACAAACATGAGCTTGATCCGAGAGCCCATCACCGTTCAGATCCGCCAGAGCGACATGCCGCGGACGACACTCAAGCCGGGTTTCTGTCGCATCGACGAATCCGCCCACCCCGTCTCCAATTCGAATCACCCTTCCCAGCACCCCATCCACGTTTCCGTCCGAATTCACATCTGCGAGATGGGTCACCGCCGGTGCGCCCGTGCCGGGTCTTAGCAGAAAAGATTGGTCTCCGTTTCCAAGAGCAACCTTCTCCTCCATGACGAGGTCCAAATTGCCGTCTCCATCAAAGTCACCAGCGACGATTGGAAGACTTGGTTGAAGTGTGATGCGAAGGGGCGGCAGAAAGCCCAGGGCCTGTCCGGCAAAGGAAACATGAACCCCGTCAGAACCAACCGAAACCAGGTCGAGCCTTCCATCCGCGTCAAAATCTCCGACCTCTCGCAGAGAAAAAGGGAACGGCAAGCTTCTCGGTTCAAAGGAACCGTCCCGATTCTCGTAAATGGTCGTCGTGGTCAGAGAAGTCCAGAAAGCAAGGTCGGCAAAACCATCCATCTCGAGGTCTGGAGCAAAGAGGTTGGCAATGGGACTCGAAAGCACAATCACTCCGCCCGGTTCAAGACCCCCGGCTCCATCCCCTGTAAGAACTTGAATTCGCTGACCAGGAACCAGTCGCTCGTATACCGCAACGTCAAGCTTTTCATCTCCATCAAAATCCCCGGAGACGACAAAGATCGGATCCAGAACAGCCGTGACTCCGGTTTCAACAAAGCCCGAAGGTTGATTCAGCAAAAGATAGAGAAGATTTCGCGTCTGATTTGCCACAACAAGATCTGGTGCACCGTTACCGTCCACGTCGGCCACGTGAAAATCCCGGGGCATCCCATCCGAATGAATCAAAATCGGACTACCAAAATTCCCTTTACCATCGCCAAGGGTAACCACGAAACCGGAGGCATTCATTGAGTAGCCAATAAGATCGATCATTCCATCTTCATCCACATCGACAGGAACTGCGTCGAAACCATCCTCACCGGCCAGGTAGGATGATTGAAACACTATCTGAGCACTCAAGACCTGAGGGAGGAACAGAAGGGAAAGGAAAGAAAAGCGAAACAAGATCCGGGCAGTCATTCTCGGGTGGCAAATATGCATCAACTATTCTCCAGGTTGGCGTGGTGAAGTATCTTCTGAACACACGAACCGACTGACGCACTCGCCAATAACAAGAACTGTGCCAAAGCCCCCTTCAAGATCGATCTAGCATCAAAACCCGGTAAAATCCCCATTGTCTAGCCAGAGAGGCGATCAAGCCCCAGAGGCATTGCCCTGGAAGGAGATGCGTCCGTTGAGGCCTCAACCCCGAGCACTCAAGAAACAGTAATTCAAGGAATCCAGAGAATCGATCACACAAACCTTCAGCAATCGGAGCAAAGACGGAAATCGGGCAGCATCTGACCAAAACGAACCACCCCTGAAGATCAGGGTCGCAAAAAAAAGGGCGCCGGTTGGTGAACCGACGCCCTCTTGCATTCAAAGCATTAAAAAAAAGAACTACCTGTTTTCGAGTCTCCGGTTGAGGTCAAAAGCGGCGCTAATCAAAGCAAGATGGGTAAACGCCTGGGGATAGTTCCCGAGATGGTTACCGCTAGCACCTAGCTCTTCAGCGTAGAGACCAACATGGTTGGCGTAGCTCAGCATCTTCTCGAAGAAGAACCGGGACTTGTCAACATCGCCGGTTCGAGCGAGACACTCCACGTACCAGAAGGAGCAGATCGAGAACGTGCCCTCTTCTCCCTCCAAACCATCGGATGCTCCGTCCTCCATGCGATACCGATAGACCAGCGAATCGTCCACCAGATCCTCTGCGATCGCCTTCATCGAAGAGAGCCATCTTGGATCCTTAGGCCCGATGAACTTCACCATGGGCATCAGCAGATTCGCCGCATCGACCGTCGTACTTCCCTTGTGCTGGACAAAGCACTGTCGCTTGGGATTCCAGAAATTCGTCATGATCTCGGTATAGATCTCATCCCGAACTTTCATCCAGCGATCCCTTGGGGCCGGGAAGGAGCGTTTGTCGGCAAGCCGCAACGCTCGATCAAGGGCGACCCAACACATGAGGCGGGAATACAGAAATTCCTGGGCCCCGCCCCGAACTTCCCAGATTCCCTCGTCTTTGAGACGCCAGTTGTCACAGACCCAGTTATTCAAGCGGACGAGGTTTTCCCAAAGGTCGTGATGAATGGGATCCCCGTATTTGTTGTAGAGATAGACCGAATCCATGAGCTCACCGTAAATGTCGAGCTGAAGCTGATCGTAGGCTCCATTCCCGATGCGCACAGGTGATGAATTCTTGTACCCGGAAAGATGAGTCAGACTATGCTCGGTGAGCTCATGTCGCCCGTCAAGGCCGTACATAATCTGAAGTCGACCATCGCTTCCGATCTCCCCGCACCGATCTTCCACCCATTTCATGAACGCCGCGGCTTCATCCGTGTATCCAAGACGCATGAAGGCGTAGATCGTAAAGGACGCGTCCCGAATCCAGGTGTAGCGATAATCCCAGTTTCGCTCCCCGCCAAGCTCTTCGGGAAGACCAAACGTGGCGGCAGCAACCATGGACCCATGTTTCTTGGAGGTCAGCAATTTCAAGGCAAGAGCCGAGCGACTCACCGTTTCCCGCCAGCGCCCGGTGTAGTTCGAGCGCCGATTCCAGTTCCGCCAGAAATTAACGGTGCTCTTGAAAGCTTCGGAAACATAGTTCGGATTCGAGGCGGGAGATTCACCGGCAGCCTGCTCGAGAACGAACGCGGCTTTGCTTCCGGCAGTCAGAGTAAACTCTGCTACCGCTCCCCCATTTTCGATCTTGACCGGAACGGGCGTCCAGAGCCGGAGCGCCCCGCCGTCTTTTCCCTTGGAAGTGAAGACGACCTGGCCATCTTTCGCGACGACTTCATGCTCGGATCGAGCATAATCAAACCGAGGAGTGCAGGACATGCGGAACTTGATCTCACCCCGGACCACTTTGACCCGGCGAACAAGTGCCTGGGAGTTGTCTTCGTCTTGAATCGGCATGAAGTCCGAGACTTCGCAAACTCCCTCGTCCGAGAGGAAGCGAGTCAGCAAAACGTTCGTGTCGGGAAGATAGAGCTGCTTGTGTTTTACGCCCTCAAGAATCGGGGCGATCTTGAAGCATCCGCCTTTTTTCTGATCGAGGATCCCCGCAAAAACAGATGGGGAGTCAAATTCGGGTAGACAGAGAAAATCGATGGATCCGTCGATTCCGACGAGAGCCACCGTCCGTAAATCCCCGATGAGGCCATAGTCTTCAATTGGCTTGTAGCTGCTGGACATAGGTTCGGACCTACCTTGTTAGAGTAAGGGCTTCAAATCCGAGGAGGCCCCGCATCATTCTGTTGGGACCGCCTCCTTCGTCAGTCTCCAATCACGGATCAAAGAGGATACACGGCTCCCCCGGCGACGTTCCAGAGGCGACCTCAAGTTCCTCCGGGAAACCGCGCTAAGTGCGAGAACTAGCAAGACGATGACGGATCCCAAGACATTGCCCGTAATGGTCGTTGGGGGTGGAGCCGCCGGACTGATGGCGGCTTACTTCAGCGCCAAGGCGGGAGCCAAGACGGTTGTACTCGAGGGTTCACCCTCCTGTGGACTCAAGATCCTGATCAGCGGGGGAGGTCGATGCAATGTCCTGCCGTCCAAATCCAACGAGATGGATTTCTTCACCCAGGGCTCTCAAAACACCCTGAAGAAGTTGTTTCGAACCTGGCCGCTTCCCTCTCTCATCAAGTTCTTCGAAGAGACCCTTCGCATTCCCCTCGAGGAAGAAGAGGAGTCGGGAAAGCTCTTCCCCGGATCGTCCAAGGCAAAAGACGTGCGGGATGGACTCGTCACTGCCGTTCTTGAGGCAGGCGGCGAAATCCGATGTCAGCAACGAGTGCGAAACGTGCAAACGAATGCCGCCCATGGATTTGATGTGATCCTGGAAGACGGATCGACTCTGCAAGCCAGAGCGGTCATTCTGGCTACGGGGGGAAAATCGGTCCCGAAGACGGGCTCAGATGGGGCGGGATATCAATTCGCCACGAGACTTGGACATAGCCTGCTTCCCCCGTACCCTGCCCTGGTTCCGCTTACGACCGAAGATTGCGGATTCCAGGAACTTCGAGGCATTTCCCAAAGGGTCCGATGGTGGGCAGAGGTTTCCGGGCGGCGGGTTGAGGATCGAGTTCGAGAACTTCTCATCACCCACCAGGGCTTCAGCGGCCCCGCCATCCTGGATGCGAGCCATTGGGTCGTGCGGGATCAAGCGACTCTTCGAATCGCCTGGCATGACCGGGATTCAACCGAGTGGAAGTCGATTTTCGCTTCTCAGCCAAGCCGAGACTGTCGAAGCATACTGGGCGAGGTGTTTCCCAAGCGGCTCGCTCATTTAATTCTCACTCGAAGTGAGATCAGCCCTGAGGCCCGGGTGGGCAACATCCCGCGGCCGGATCGAGATCGATTCCTTGCAAACCTCACCAACTTCGAGCTTCCTATCACTGGTAACCGGGGATTCCAGGTTGCGGAGGTGACGGGGGGGGGCGTGCCGATCGGTGAGGTCGTCCCCAAGAATCTCGAAAGCCGCAAGACCCCCGGTCTCTTCCTCTGCGGCGAGATCCTGGACGTTGTCGGCCGCATCGGAGGCTTTAACTTCTTGTGGGCCTTTGTCACAGGAAGACTCGCAGGCGAATCCGCGGCCCGCACCGAAAACGCCCCGGGCTGATTCCAAAACCCTGGCGAACTCTCCCGGTTCATATCAATTTGGCATGAAACCACTTCCGCTATATCGGGTTGAGGAGAAGCAGACCGAGGGGAAACTCCACCATAAACCATAATTAACAATGATCTTACGACCCATTTCGAAGATTGGCACTCCTGTTGCTTTTACTCCACCGTCGAGCACGCAACACGAAGCGCTCATCAAACTGCCATTCTTCAGGCATGGACCCCTACTCGGGGCCACCACCCTTTGGCTGAGGGGGTGTACGAGGGGGTCCATGCCTTCTTTTTCCATACAACAAGAACTCGAAAATAACCCACGAAGACGACTTTGGATCCGCGCTCCAACTTACATAACCTTGACGCCTTCAAGGTCCCCTCCTGTAACCCGTGGCGGAGTGCAATTTGAAGTCTCACCCGGCGCTGCTCTGTTGTCCAAGAGCACGCCGGGTTTCTTCGTGCCCGAAAAGTGGTGCTCAGCGAACCGCCTAACTGTTCGATTCCGACTCGATTCTGTGGTAACTTGGATTCGCCGCCCCCCGGCCTCGCCAGCAGTTTTCTTAGCCCCAGCAGGAGGACATCTATTGAGGCACTCTATTCTTCTACTCCTAGTTCTGGTCGTGATGGCTCCGGGCGTCGTCGCCCAATCCCAATTCGTCAACTTCTACGCAGACCTGGACGAAGCTCAGGTCGTTCCACCGAGTGGAAGCATCAACACGGGAGAAGGCGAACTCGTCCTGAACCTCTCGACCAAGCGTCTCACCTACAGGGTGCAGACCACCTGCGTCGGACCGATCCCTGTGTTTCAGCTTGGCATCGGAGACTTCGGACAACCGGGCGCCATCATCTTCGAAGGCAACTTCGGCGCCTACGACATGTACGAAGGTACGACGCCTGCACTGACCGACGCACAGGTCGCGATCCTGTTTCAGGAAGGGATGTTCGTTGCCATCTCGACCACATTCCCCTTCCCCGGCACCATCGAAATTCGGGGCCAGTTGCGACAAACGGTCCGTCATTCCTTGAACGCAACTCTCTCAGGTGGTGACGTCGTTCCGCCCACCACGAGTAAAAGCACGGGAAACACTCGACTCACCATCAACCTCCCTGAAAACAAAGTCCGATACGAAATCGATGCATCCGGTCTTGCCGGCGAAAACGCAGAACTCCGGTCCGGTGCCCCCGGACAAAACGGAACTCTCATCGCAACCCTTGCCGGGAACGCGTCCAATCGATGGTGTGGGCTGACCGAGAAGCTCACCGACGCCCAGATCGATGACCTCATCGATGGTAATGCTTACGTCACGATTACCAGCGCGTCCCATCCTGGCGGAGAGATCCGCGGTCAGCTGGGACAGCCCCCAACCCTTCTCTACATCGCAGAGATGAATGGAGAAGGAGTGGTCCCGGAAATCAACACCGGGGCGACCGGGCTTGCCCGCTTCGTCTACGATCAACCGACCCGGATGCTTTCCTACGAAATCGAAGTCTCTGGCATGACGGCCACCCGACTCGAGATCGGTACCGGCTTTGCCGGCAAAGCACCTCCCCAGTCCGTTCGCCTTCCCGGCGGCCCGACACTCTGGAGCGGCCAGGTCGGTCCACTCCCGAGCTTTGGCGTTGAACTCCTGAACAACCAGGGCCTCCAAATCACCGTGAAGTCAGCCACCTACCCGGATGGTGAGATTCGAGGACAGATCTTCCCCAATCCGTATCGCTATGGATTTGGAAGTGAATCCGGCGCCGGTCGCCTCCGGATTGGCCATCGGGGAACCCATGTGGCGGGAAGCTCCGACTGGGAAGCAACCCTATCCGGTGCGGTTCCCGGCTCGAGAGTCCGTCTGTTCGTTGGAACCGGAAACACGGATTTCCGTGGCGACCCCATTCCCTTCGACCTGAGATTCGGATTTGGCCTGGCTCGATCCTACCTCTGGGTTGATGCCGCCACTCCCCGTAGATTCGCCATGGATGCAGATGACGCGGGCTGTGCAACCATCAGCATCGGCGTTCCGAGCGGCCCTTCTGCCATCGGAGTCACCGGGTACTATCAATGGGTAGCCCAGACCGGAACCACCAGCAACAACCTCTCGGTGAGCGACGCTTTCAAAGTTGTCATCCAGTAGAAAAGCTCGCTGAGCTGATCACAAGAAAAAAAGGCCGACTCGGGAAACCGGGTCGGCCTTTTCTTGATGAGTTAACCTGAAAGGCTACGCCTCACTCCTCCCATCGGTGCACTTCCGCCTCGGCCGCAATGTAGCCAAACGCCGCCCATGATTCTCCGGTGAGAATCCGGTCAAAGATCGAACGCGCCTTTGCGGAGTCCCCCCGATAGAGGTGGTAATTGCCGATGCCGTAACCGAGGGTTGCCGAATCGAGAGGCGCGAGGCCATCCGCGTCCCAGAGAGATTCCGGGGTTGCCTCTCCCCGGTACATTAGAAGTAATTTGTGATACTGGGAGTTCTCGATGATGTTCATCTTTTCGTGGATGGGCTCCAGCACCTTTGCTGCTTCTTCATCCCTTCCCATCCGCCGACAGGTCATGTAGAGCCAGTGACTCGTGGCACAAAACATGTCTTCGCTGTAATCGGAGAACTTCATGCACTCCTTGTAGCAACGGTAAGCGTTCTTCAGATCTCCCTGCAGATAATAGGCAAGACCCAGGTGATACCAGATGTTCGAATGATTGGTTCCCGTGGGAATATTCAGAGCATTCGGAAGACCGTCGGGCTCAACTTCGTCTTCAACTCCCTCGATCAGACTCGCCGCCCGCTCGAGGTCTCGCACCGCCTCATCAAGCCTCCGCACCGAAATGAGCCGATGGCCCCTGTGTCGATAAAGCTTGGCTGAATCGGGGTGGAGCTTCAGGCCGTCCGAATAGACGGCAATCGCATCCCAGTAACGCCCAAGATAAGCGATCCGTCGCCCGAGCCAGATGATGTTGTCAAGATCCTCCGGATCCTCGGCATAACGGCCCCTTGCCTCCTCCAGCTTCTCCTTCAGCTCTTTCTCCTTGTCAGGGCGAAGAGGCGCAGCTTTGAGGGGCTCACCCATCAGAGATCTCACCTCTCCGGTTGCGGGGATCGAAATCTGGTTCGTCACAGCCGCACAACCCAATGCCATCGACATGAGTGCGAAGGCAAAGGTACTTCCGATTCTCGATCGATCCACAGTCATTCTCCCTGATCAACGACTCACAAAGCCGGCTTCTCGCCGCACCAGATCTTCGTAGGTTTCTCTTCTTGTCACGACGGCAAAGTCCTTCCCTGTTACGAGGACCTCCGCTGGCCTCGGCCGGGAATTGTAGTTCGACGCCATCGATGAGCCATAGGCACCGGTCGTGAAGACAGACAACAAGTCGTTTGGCTCGAGCCCAGGCATGAATCGGTCAAGACCAAGAAAATCCCCCGTCTCACAGAGGGGCCCGACAACATCGGTCGCCCGGCCCCCGGATGCCACGGACATCTTCAGGACATCCACCTGATCTTCATCCGTCTCGACACGAACCGGCCAGATCTTGTGGTTTGCATCATAGAGGCTCGGACGCAAGAGATCGTTCATCCCCGCATCACACACGGCCTGGGCTCGATCGGCGTGGTCTTTCACGTAGAGGACTCGAGTTAGCAGGATCCCCGCATTTCCAAGGATGAAGCGGCCAGGCTCCATCACGAGTCGACAGTTGCTCTTCGCCAGAAGGGGGAGTATATCTGCGGCCATTTCCTTCGCCGAAGCGAGATCCTCGCCACCGTAGTCAATGCCAAAGCCGCCGCCAAGATCAATCGTATCGATGTCATGCCCCATCCCCCGAGCAATCGAAATAAACTCGAGGACCCGGGCAAGAGCCACCACGTAGGGATCGCTCGACGTGATCTGAGATCCGATGTGCACGTGGATTCCACGCACACGAAGACGACCAAAAAGATCTTTTCTCGCCAGAAGAGATCGGGCCGTCTCAAGATCGACGCCAAACTTGTTCTCACGCTTTCCGGTGGTGATGTATCGATGGGTTGCTGGATCCACGTCGGGATTGATTCGCAGAGCCACGTCAACTTGACGGCCCTCTCTTTTCGCCAGGACTGCGAGAAGAGAAAGCTCGTTTTCCGATTCAACGTTGAGCATCCCGACGCCGGAACGAAGAGCGTAAAGGATCTCATCTTCCCGCTTTCCTACCCCGGCGAACACGATGTGCTCCGGGTCTGCTCCAACCGCAAGAGCCCGATAAAGCTCGCCGCCGGAGACAACGTCAAACCCAGCTCCGGCATCCCGCAAGAGAGAAAGAATGGCAAGGTTGGCATTGGCCTTGACGGAATAGCAAATCAAGGCCTGAGGGAATGCGTCCTGCAGTTCCCGGTATCGATCAAGAATCGCGTTCCTGGAATACACGTAGACAGGAGTCCCCACATCCTCGGCAATGGAGGATGCAGGTACGCCCTCACAATAGAGCTCGCGCTGTTGGTAGCGAAAGTGAGTCATAGCAGCCTAACGATAGGACTCACCGTTGCCGGTGTCAATTGATGCCTACCCATCACCCAACGTCGAACGGTAGATCGCATTGAACAGGAACTTGAACGTTCCGTGAGGCTGGCCTCGATGCTGAACCCGAAGCCCCAGAAGAACGACCCTTCCACTACCGAACGAGACCTCGCAAATGGCAGCCCGATTCCGAACATGATCCGGCCCGAGGATCCAGCCGCTCTGAAGGACGATGTTATCGGCGTAGCTTGCCGCGACTCCTACGGGCTGAGAGCCGGCCTTCTTTTCTATTTCCTCCTCCGTCAACGCTCGGGTCTTCCCTTCCTTCTTTTCATCCTTGGAAGGCAAAAGGGCATTCTTTCCCACCTCGAATGCTTGCGAACGATTGAAGTACGCGGCAACTTCCTCATCAAACCCAAATCCCAGAGGATGCCTCTGATCGACCCGAAGACGGAGAAGAGAACCCGGACAGAAGAACTCATCCTGACCGAGACCCTGGAGACGATTCCGCACCGGCATCCGCAATAGATCGGTCGCAAGTGCCGTGGCGGAATCCATCAGCACGAGCGTCCCGCCGTCACGCACAAACCTCTCAAGAACCAGGGCTCCATCCTCCCCGATTCCCCCGTGATAGGGAGAGGGCATGGTCTTGTCGCTCGCTCCGTTCAAAAGAGAACTCAAGGAAAGATCCGGAATGATGATGCAATCAAATCGATCTCGAAGTGAACCCGCTCGAATCTCCGCGTTGTGAACCGTCTCATAAGGGAAATCGAACTCTTCAAGCACAAGCCGGGTCCAACCCTCGTCCATACTGCTCGTCCAAGGCTGGTAGAGCGCTGTCCGAGGGGCGCCCATGTCATCCAGAATCTGCTCCTCCGGGATCGAACTCAACGAATCGAATCGTGCGCCGCGATGGAGCGTCGTCAGCTCACGCATTCGAGGCACCAGGGGCTCCCCCTTCTTACCTCGACTCACCACGGCGCTTCCAACCGGATAGCCCTTCCATGTTGCGGAAAGCACGGAAACCCGATGGCCCTCCATCAAGAGAGCGTTCAGAACGGCGTAGTCTTGATTTCCTCGTCGCTTCGTGATGAAACCGGAAACCCCGACATCTGCTGCCGGTACCTGTTGTTGCGCCACAAAGATATCGATCGGTCGCAGGTTCGACTTGTCAAAGGCCGACCCCACCTCAACGGTTCGAACTCCCATCTGCAACGGTAGAGTCCAACCTGCCGAGTCGTAGGGAGCTTCCGCCGGACCGTTCGCGTATTGCCTTCGATCCGGATACTCCTGCCTCTCCATCATGTCTTTCAGGTGAGGCCGATACGGCTGCTCGGCAAGAAAGACGCAGGTTCCTCTGGGATACTCCCGCCCATCTGCCGTAAACGCCTCGACCGCCATCTGAGCTTCGATTCCCCCCATCTGAAGAATCCGGATCATCTTCTCCGCTGAACCCGGGTCGCGTTGATCCGGGGGAACAAGCCAGGCGAAAGGAGGTTCTTCACGGCCAAGCCGCAGCGCCTTGTCGCTCAACGTCAGATGATTCTGAACAAATCTGTCCCGGTACCGGGCACCAAGAGTGAACAGGGCTCGACACGAAAGAAGTTCATAATCAACGACGTCTCTTAGCCTCCACCATCCTCCCGTCCACGGTTCGGGGAAATTCACCGCGGGATCGTGATTTGGAAAACCTCGGCTTCCACCTCGAAGGTCCCGCATGGTCTGAAAAACGGGAGAAGCCATCTTTGCGCTGGCCGCCTCGGTAAGAATTCCTACAACATTATGGCGATAGGGTGTTGTTCGATTCCCTCCCTGCCACCAGTTGTCATAGATTGCCTTGTAGACCACCCCCTTCTTGCCATTTTCTTGCAACTCGGTAGCCATATGGCCCCCGATCAACAGGAGAGACTGATGAATCAGCGGGTCTACATTCGGATTTACCGGATCGAAAAATGGAGGTACGAAGAATCTCGGCCCTCGATTTCCCATCTGATGCACGTCATAGCTGATCGTGGGATACCACTCGTGGTACATGACATCCGTGAGGATCCGGGTCTCTTTCAGGTTCAACATGAACCAGTCTCGATTATTGTCATGCCCGGCGTATTTTTGATAGAGCCACGGCATCCGCCCCCCTTCGAACGGAGTGCCGATGTACTTGTTGTACCAGTCGACAATCTTGTTATTTCCGTCTGGATTTGCCGACGGAACGAGAAGAATGATGCACTTCTCCAGGATCTCTTTTGTTCTCTCGTCTTCCCCGGTGGCTAAATCGTAAGCAAGTTCCATTGCCATCTGAGAACCCGCACACTCGCTTGAGTGAAGACCGCATGTGACAATGATCGTGGTCTTGGCTTCCTTCAGGATTCTTGCTCGATCTTCAGCCCCTTCGATCAACCTGGGGTCGGCAAGTTTGGATTGGATCTTCCGATATCGAGGAAGATCTGCCATCGTCTCTTCGCTGCTGATCTCCAGGAGAAGGTAAGGTGCGCCTTCCGTGGAAGGCTCAAGATCTCGAACGTTCACCCGATTCGACGCGGCGCCGAGACGGCGAAAATAAGAGACGATCGTTTCCCACCGGGCGAGTTTGGTGTCGGCACCAACCTCATGGCCGATCACCGATGCCGGCGTGGGAATATCCAAGGTCGAAGGAGCCTGTGCCAGCAACGTGGATGGCAAGAGAAAGCTCCCGCTCATCCCGCCGATCAGCAACATGAACAGAATGAGAAGTAGCGACGATCGCCCCATGTTTTGATTCCTTCCTTTTCCGGCAGCAACGAGCCTATGATGACAACAGTCGCCATTCTGGATTACCCCGCCATGGAATACAAGATTTTGGGGCCAACGACTTTGTGGTATCTTCTCAAACCTTACCCGGAAAAGAAGAGATCCCAGGAAGGCCACTCATGCTCACCCAAGATCACGCCCTCAGGCTTCATCCCGTTTTTCGATTCATTGCTCTCTTCATCCTTCTGCTTCCCGGTCAAGAAGGGTCAAGAGCCGACGAAGAGAAACCCGATCAAATGGAATCCGGGGTCACTCTCCGGGTTTTCGTTCTCGATGAGAGTCTGACCTCTCTTCCCGAACTCCTCGAGAATCAAACCCCGAATCTTGACGAGAAACGGCTCCGGGTCGATTTCCAGAGCCCAACCGATTTTGGCAACTATTCAACCCCGACCCTCGTCGAAGTGAGTGGTTACATCTCGATTGACTCACCCGGTTCTTACTTCTTTCGACTGGAGAGCGATCATGGTTCTCGATTCCATCTCAACAACAGCCGGATCATCGACCACGATGGGCTGCATGAGGCTTCAAGCAAAGACAGCAAAGAAAAGACACTGAAGAAATGGCGATACCCTTTCCGGATCGCTCACTATCAAAATGGTACCGGAGGCAGGCTTCGACTCCACTGGAAACAACCTGGCTCCCCCGACTTTGAAATCATTCCCGGGTCGGCTCTCTTTACAGACGCAGGTGTAACCCGAGTTGTTTCCCCCGGCCCCAAGCGCCTTGCCAGCAGTCGACGCCCGGGCGACGGTCGGCCACTCACCGGAGTTCATCCGGGCTACGAACTCCAGACGATTCGACCCCAGAACTTCAAACCCAAGGTCGGCGCACTCGCCTTTCTTCCCGACGGAAGGCTGGTGGTCGGAACTTTCGATCCCCTGCAAAGAGATGAAGTCAGTCTCCCGGACATCAACTCCAAACCACCCGACAAACTTTACGCACTCACCAACCTGATGGGAGACGACTCTTCCAAGATCAACGTTGAAGTCATCGCCGACGGATTCCTTGAGCCCTCCGGTCTCTGTTGTGTCGGGGATATTCTCTACGTTTCCGACAGGAAGAAAATCAAGCGCCTGTCCGACCCTGATGGGGATGGTTTTTTTGATCATCACGAAATCATTGCACAAGGGTGGGAGGCGTGGAATTACCACCAGTTCGTCTTTGGTTTGGCCCACCACGAAGGAAAACTCTACGCGGGCCTCTCAACCGCGATGGCTCCTCCAGGCTGGAAAGGAATGGGTACAAACGCGGCTCCCAACGGACCTCAGCGTGGAGCGATTCTCGAAGTCAACATTCAAGAGAGAAACTACCGCATCTTCGCCGGCGGCGCCCGAACTCCAAACGGTGTTGGATTCGGACCGAACGGTATTCTCTACTATTGTGACAATCAGGGAACCTGGATGCCCACGAGTCAAATGACTCACGTCCGCAGTCGATCTTTCCTGGGTCATCACAACAACACCAACGTGGTGGAGCAGATCAAGACCTTCCTCCCCCAAGGAGGCCATCCCAGTCTCTTCTGTGATCGGCCCCGTGCTCCGGCCACTCTGTATCTTCCGCAGAACGAGGTGATGAACTCTCCAACCGAGCCACTCCTCATCTCCCACGGCCCCTTCAAGGGTCAGATGTTCATCGGCGAGCTCACCGCCGGAGGGGTTCGTCGTGCGGCCCTGGAAGAGGTCCGATCCGTGTGGCAGGGAGCTCTTTTTCGCTTCACCCAGGGGCTCGAAAGCGGCATCAACCGGATGGTTTTCGGACCGGACGGCGCCCTCTATGTCGGGGGCATCGGAGCCAAGGGGAACTGGAAATGGAAGGAGACCCAGTACGGTCTCCAAAGACTCGTGCCCAGAAAGCGCACTCCCATCACTTTTGAAATGCACTCGGTCCGCGCTCTTCCCGATGGATTGGAAGTCAGGTTCACCAAGCCCGTCCTTCGCTCGGTTCTCGAAGATCCGGCAAGCTATCGGGTACAGCAATGGAACTACGAGCCAACCGCCCAGTACGGAGGCCCGAAAAAGAACCTTGAAGATCTGACGGTCCGCTCTGCCACCGCCCGGAGCAACGGAAAGGTGGTTCAACTTCAAATACCGGGAATGAAAGAAGGAAGAGTCGTCTACCTTCGGACCGATCCTAAATCAGTCGCCGGCGAGACCATCTGGTCCACCGAATGCTGGTACACATTGAATCGTATCCCGTTTCGCACGGGGAAAAGGACTTCCGCCAGGAACCAGCTCGTGGACCGAAACGAACACGTCGGTCTCGGGGTCCTTCCTCCGGAAGAAGCGGTATCTCTCTTTGACGGCGGAGATCTTCGACACTTTCACCCCGAGCCTCAAAACGGCTACGGCAGACCCACCAACCAGAGCCAGGCGGAAGTTGGAAAGAACCAGGACGTCATCTCCATCGGCAAGGACTCCCTCCTGACGAACTGCCAGTGGGGTGACTTTCGCCTCCATGTGGAGTGGTTGTCTCCACCCGGAGGAGAAGGCCAGAATGCTGGAAATAGCGGTGTCTATCTTCAGCGTCGTTACGAGATCCAGGTCCTCGGAACTCCAGCTGGCGAGAATCAGCTTCGGGCGAATGAAGCGGGAGCGCTCTACGGCAAGAAAGCGGCCGATCGCAACGCCAGCACGGGGCCAGGAACCTGGCAGGCCTATGACATCTGGTTTCGCGCACCTCGCTTCGACGGGAATACCAGAACCGATACGGCTCGAATCTCCGTCTACTGGAACGGCCTTCTCATTCACGATCAAGTCGAACTTGCCGGCCCCACGGGCGCTGGAAAACCAGAAGGAGGATCGAAAGGCGGTATTCAACTCGGCCAGCTCCTTCTTCAGGCCCACGCCTCGGACGCTGAAGGCCCGGTCCTGTACCGCAACCTCTGGGTTCGTCCTCTGATCCCCTCCAAAAAGACACGACCCAAAGGCCCCTGGATCGATCTTATTTCCGGCGAGAATCTCACCGGATGGTCTCCCCTTGGCGGTAAGGCTACCTATCGACTCGAAGGAACCACCATCATCGGCACCACCGCCCCCAAGACCGGCAATACCTTCCTCGTTACGGATCAAGACTTCGGAGACTTCGAACTCGAATACGAAGTCAAGGTCCACCCCGAGCTCAACAGCGGAGTGCAGATCCGGAGCCTCGCCGATCCGGGTCGTCAGAAAAGAAACGCCAGGGTCCGTGGTTATCAGGTCGAAATTGACCCGGCCGCTCGCGCCTGGTCCGCAGGAATCTACGACGAAGGGCGCCGGGGATGGCTCCACGTACTGGCCTTTTCACCCCATGCCCGCCGCGCCTTCAAGGCGGGGGCCTGGAACCATTTCCGGGTGGTGGCCAAAGGTCCGGTCATTCGAACCTGGCTCAACAAGGTTCCGACGGCTGAAGTCATGGACGCCACGACCCTGCGAGGATTCATCGGCCTTCAAGTCCACGGTGTCGGCGACAGAGCCGACCCGCTCGAGGTGCAGTTCCGGAACCTGCGAATTCGTGAAATCCGCTAGCGCTTGTCAGACCCTGGGCGTCAGGCTAGAATTTCGCCCGAATCCCGTCACAATCAGGGCCCTCTGCCCCAAAGGAGAGAAGCGATGCCATCAGTCAAGCTCGGTTCGACAAGAGCGGTGCTCACAATCTGTCTGGTTGCCCTCATTGTCCAGCACGGCGGCGCCACCACCACCCCTCCGCCAGGAAAACGAGCCTTCGAAATCGCCGACTACTACCGAACGACTTTCGTCGGATCGCCCGTCCTCAGCCCGGCCGGAAATCAGGTGGCGTTTTCCGTCAGACACTACGATCTGGAAAAGGGTAAGACCTGGTCAAACATCTGGATGATGGCACCCGACGGATCCGGCCAGCGGCAAATGACCTCCGGAAAACACGGTGACGGCAGCCCTTCCTTCTTTCCCGATGGAAAATCCCTCCTCTTCGTTTCGAACAGAAAAGACGGCCAGCAACTTTACACCATGCCGGTGAACGGCGGAGAGCCCAAGAAGCTCACCTCCTTTTCCATGGGCCTTTCCGACCCGGTCATCTCTCCCGACGGAAAGTGGATCGCCGTTACCTCCGAGGTCTATCCGGAATGCGGAATCGATAGTGATGCCAACAAGAAGATCGAAAAAACCTGGAGCGAAGGAAAGCTCAAGGCCCACATGGCAGACACTCTCCTCTACCGTCACTGGACTTCCTGGCGAGACGGGAAGTATCCCCACATCCTTCTCATCGATGCAAAAACAGGAAAAGCGACAAAGGACATGACGCCGGGAAACTGGGACAGCCCGACCTTCTCTCTTGGAGGCGACCGGGGCTACGCGTTCTCCCCCGACTCCAAGGAACTTTGCTTCGTCTCGAACCACGACAAAGATCAGGCATCTTCCACCAATGCAGATCTCTGGCTCGTACCAGTAGAGGGTGATATCACCGAAAAAACCGCCCGAAACATCACATCCAGCAATCGAGGCTGGGACGGCGCTCCCCTCTATTCCCCCGATGGCCGCTATATCGGATTTCGTAGCCAGGAAACCCCGGGTTACGAATCCGACCTGTTTCGCATCTCTCTCTATGACCGAGACAGCGGATCGGTTCGCTACATTACCAACCGACAGAGTTTTGATGATTGGGTGGTGGAGATCGCCTGGACACCGGATTCGAGCGAGCTCATCTTCCAGGCCGACAGAAGAGGAACAACGCCTCTCTTTGCCATCGAAATCGAATCAAAAGCAATCCGGCAGATTCATGCCCATTCGAACATCACCGGATGGGAGCTTTCAAACGACGGCAAGTCCTTTACCTACTGCCGGCGGGCGATCGGCTCGCCTCCTGAGATCTTCAGCGTCACCTCCCGCGGCACGAATCAAAAGCAGCTCACTCGATTCAACGCCGATCTCGAGAAGGAGGTCGACATTCGTCCCATGGAGGAAATGTGGGTTCAAGGCGACGGGGACTACAAGGTTCACGTGTATATCGTCAAACCCCACGGATTCCAGGAAGGGCAAAAGTATCCCCTCATCCTCAACGTGCACGGCGGTCCGCAGGGGATGTGGTCCGATTCTTATCGTGGGGATTGGCAGGTCTATCCGGGGAAAGGCTATGTCCTGGCCTTTGCAAATCCAACCGGCTCCTGTAGCTATGGGCAAGACTTCATCGACGCCATCGGGGGTGACTGGGGCGGCCGGGTCTACCGGGATCTCATGAAGGTCACGGACGCGGTGGAGAAACTCCCCTTCGTCGACAAGGATCGCATGGGCGCGATGGGCTGGTCCTATGGTGGTTACATGATGATGTGGTTTGAGGGGCACACCAACCGGTTCAAAACCCACGCCGCCATGATGGGACTTTTTGATCTTCGCTCCTTCTACGGAGCAACCGAAGAGCTATTCTTCCCGGAGAAGGATCTCGCCGGATCCCCCTGGGACTCGGAGCACTACCAGAAATGGAACCCGAGCGACCACGTCAATAACTTCAAAACTCCCTGCCTGATCATCACCGGAGAAAAAGACTATCGGGTCCCCTACACCCAAAGCCTGCAGTTCTTTACCGCGCTTCAGAAGAAGGGAATCCCGTCACGCCTCATCAACTACCCTGATGCAGGTCACTGGCCAAGTTGGTATGAAATGGCCTTTTATTACAATGCTCACCTCGATTGGTTTCATCAGTACCTCGGCGGAGAGAAAGCCCCCTACGACATGGAGGAGTTTCTCCGAAACCAGGTCTTCGAAGAGAAAAAGAGCGAGCAATAACGAAACAAGAAAAGGGAAGGCAAAGCTGTGAAGACGACTAAAGACGATCGGATCAAGGCCGTTTTGGCTCGAGATTCTGCCGGTGGCCTGGTCACCGTTCGAGGGTGGCTGAAGACGGCAAGGCATGCGAAAAACGTGTCTTTCATGGAAGTCACGGACGGCTCCTGCTTCTCGGGAATCCAGACGGTTATGGATCCTTCCCTTCCGAACTACGAGGATCTCACCCAGAAGCTCAAGACCGGTTGCGCAGTGACCGTCGTGGGCGAGCTCGTGGATTCACCCGGAAAAGGGCAGACGTACGAGATCCACGCAAAAGAGGTCGAGGTGACCGGGGAGGTCAAAGACGACTATCCCCTGCAGAAGAAACGACACACGTTCGAGTTTCTTCGCACAATCGCCCACCTTCGTCCCCGAACAAACACCATCGGAGCGATCTTGCGGATCCGGAACGCGACCTCTCGCGCAATCCACAATTTCTTTCAGGACCGGGGGTTTGTCTATCTTCACTCTCCCATCATCACCGCATCGGATTGCGAGGGTGCAGGAGAGATGTTCCGGGTTTCGTGCCTTGACATGGAAAATCCTCCCCGGGGCGAGGACGGTAAAGTTGACTACTCCCAGGATTTCTTCGGTCGAGAAGCTCATCTCACCGTATCCGGTCAGCTCGAAGCTGAAACCGCAGCCATGGCTCTTACCAACGTCTACACTTTCGGCCCCACGTTCCGGGCCGAAAACTCGAACACCAGCCGGCACCTCGCCGAGTTCTGGATGGTCGAGCCGGAGATGGCATTCTGCGATCTTGAAGGAGACATGGATGTAGCGGAAGATTTCTTGAAGCACATCTTCCAGCACGTTCTCGAGAGCTGCCCCGACGATCTCGACTTCTTCAATCAACGGATCGACAAGACGGTTCTTGAGAGCATGAAGCACGTCATCGAGTCGCCCTTTGAACGGGTGACCTACACCGAAGCCATCGATATCCTGATCAAGTCAGGAAAGAAGTTCGAGTTTCCGGTGGAATGGGGTATTGATCTACAAAGCGAGCACGAACGCTTCCTCACCGAAGATCATTTCAAGGTTCCTGCCATCGTCACGGACTACCCGAAATCGATCAAAGCCTTCTATATGTATGGCAACGACGATGGGAAAACCGTTCGAGCCATGGATGTGTTGGTCCCAAAAGTCGGCGAAATCATCGGTGGTTCCCAGCGCGAAGATCGGCTTGATGTGCTGATTGAGCGACTCAAAGAGATGAACCTACCGGAAGAAGATTACTGGTGGTATCTCGACCTTCGACGCTACGGCTCGGTTCCCCACTCCGGATTTGGGCTCGGGTTCGAGCGAGTGATTCAGTTCATGACCGGAATGGCGAACATCCGGGACGTGATTCCGTTCCCCCGGGTCCCCGGGTATGCGGAGTTCTAGCAGCCATGACTCAGATCGACTGAATACCAAAAAAGGAGAGTGGACTCCGCACGGCGGAAACCCACTCTCCTTTTGCTCATCCGTTCAGTCGAATCCTTGAGATCTACCAGCTCTGCCAGCCAAAAACTTGACCCCGTCTTCGATCGACGGATGCCACCGGTAGAGTCATGACGAAGGTCTTCGTCGTCGGGGGAAAGCACATCGAGTCGTTACAGGCCTGATAACTCACCTTCGCCCGGATGACCACCTCTTCCCCTTCGAGGTCATCCGATGCCTTGAAGGCAAGACAAGAGATGGGAACATCTTTCTTGTAGGATGTCACCTCGGCCCCAAGAGACTTATCTCCATGGGACTTTGCCCGGGGATACCGGATCGTATCGGCAAGCTCCACGCCCTTTGGAACCTCGACTTCGACCTTGAACGGGGTCATGGTCTTGTCGGCGGCGCCGTAGACATGGTAACCGGCTACGATCTGGGGAAGGAAAGCTACCTTGAACTCATCCCCCGCTCGTACGACGTCGTGCGAGAGCATCCAGCGCGCTTTTACAACATCTTCGCCGCGACCAACCTTGGCCATGCTCTCACCCGGAACATCGACGATCACTTTCCCTTCGATCAATTTTGCTTCCGGTGCCTCCGCCCCTTCGAGCTCGGCAAGTTCCTTCAAGATGACATCGAGCCTGGGTCTTGCTTCTTTCGTCCCCGGGATGAACTTCCGCAAGATCCCTTCCTTATCGACGAGGTAAACCCCGAAGATCTTGAAGGCCCGGCGCGTGACCTGATCAGGATCGGCGACGATCGGGAAGGTGTTTCCTACAAACTCCTCGATGCGCCCAAGCATGCCCGGATCTTTTTCAAGCTGGGCAATCGAAACGATCTCAGCGTTCAAGGATTGGAACGCTCCATAGTTTTCTTGCAGCTCCACGAGCTGCCGCAGGCAATACAGTCACCACCAGGTACGGAACGTTGTGATGACAAGATTCTTTCCTTCGAACCCGGCAAGCTTGATGATCTTACCGCGAGCATCAGGAAGCTCGAAATCGCCGACAGGGCGCTCGTAGTTCTTGATCCGCATCTTTCCGCCATCGATCTGTTCGTCCCGAGCCACCTCGGCGGGGATGCGGACCAGATCCCCTGCTTTCTCATAGAACTGGTAATAGCCGGGAAGAGACTCCAGAGGCTCGTTCGAATCTTCCTCCGCCATCAACGGGGGGTTCGTCCCGAGAAACAGGCTCGGCCCCAACAGAGCCAGAGCGGCTCTCTTGAAAACAGAACCACTCAAACCGAAATGACTCATCTCTCCTCCTTCGTTTCGTGACAACTCATCCCGCATTGTTGAATGCGGGTCAGGGCTTTCCTGGACTCTCCGTCTCTTTCACCACGACAGCGGGAATCCCCGCCTCTTTCGCCAACCGATTCACTTCTGGAAGACCGGTGGCAAGAGTCGAGGAGAGGATGTCGATTTGCTCATCGATCTGCTCTTCCAGAACCCCCTTCACATCCACCATCTGCTCGGTCGGGGGAGAATCCCCCATGGAGGCGAGACGAAGCAGGCCGGATAGCTTGTCGTTCAAACGAATCGGATAGTTCAGCGGATCTTGAGCACTCTTGTTCTTGGTCTGATAGAGAGCCTCCTCCACCGCTTTCATTTCCTCGTCAACCTTCTTCATGGCTTCTCGAATAGCGTCTCCCACATCTCCCTCATCAAGGCGGCTCTTCAGGCTCGAAAACTGCTTTCTCACGTCCTTGATCCGGCGAATGTGCTGATGAAGTTCGGTCAGCTTGTCTCGTACCGCCAATCCATACGCAAACTGAGCTTTTCTGTCCTCAGCCGTCGAGCTGGAGCGTGGATCTGCAAGGATTTCAAAGGAGACCGTGTCACTCCATTCCCCGACCGAAAGCCGGGCCCGATAGCCGCCCGAAGGAATGGCAAGCGGACCCTGCATCGATCGATTCCAGAGAACCATCTCGGGGAAGCCCTCCGCATCCGGGTAACGCATGTTCCAGACGAAACGATTCAGACCCTTTTCCGCCGTCAGGAGCTTGGTCTTCTCCAGCTCCCGGTCCCGAGACGAAGAGGCACCGTCTTGATCCTTTTCCTCGTCCGGATCAGGCTTTCGCAAATAGGTCTGAATCGAGCGCCCTTGCGGATCCAGAACTTCGAGAGAAAACTCCGTGTCCGCCCCAACTTCATCCGCCAGGAGGTAATGGATCACAACACCAAAATAAGGGTTCATTCCCTGATTCCCCGGACGATCACTCCGCCGGCCAGGAAGCCGGTGGGACTCTCGCGGAGAAAAGAGATGGGCTCTTGAAGACGCCACTTTTGTCGACAACTGATGAATCGGGGTGAGATCGTCGAGGATCCAGTAGCCCCGGCCCTGGGTCGCCGCGATGAGATCTTTTTCTTTCACCATGAGATCGGTGATCGGAACTTCGGGAAGGTTCTGCTGGAACTGCTGCCAGTTGTCTCCATCGTCAAATGAAACGTAGACCCCGCGTTCCGTTCCCGCGTACAAGAGACCCGCCCGGCTCTTATCCGCCCGGATGGCCCGGGTGAAGTGATCTCGCTTGATCCCTCGATCAACCCGCCGCCAGGACACGCCGTAATCTGTCGTCTTGTAGAGATAAGGTTCAAAATCGTCTGACTTGTAACGTGTCGCGGCAAGGTAAAGGCCACCGGCGACCGTGGGATGAACTTCGATGCAGTTGACCTGAGCCCACTCGGGTAGATTCTTCGGAGTCACGTTCACCCAGGTCTTCCCCGAATCACGAGAGAGATGAACGAGGCCGTCATCCGATCCTGCCCAGAGAACCCCCTTTTCATGGGGCGATTCAAGAGCGGCAAAGATCGTGCAGTAGTATTCCACCGAGGTGTTGTCCTTGGTGATGGGTCCTCCCGAAGACTCTTGCTTGCTCTTGTCGTTGCGGGTGAGGTCGGGGCTGATCGCTTCCCAGCTCTGCCCCTCATCCTTGCTGCGGAAAAGGACGTTCCCCGCCGCGTAGATCATGTCCGGATCGTGAGGAGAAAAGAAGATGGGAAAGTTCCACTGGAAACGATACTTCAGATCCTTGGCGCCCCACCCCATCGGATTGTCGGGCCACACATTGACGGATCGACGCTGACCGGTGAGATGGTTGACTCGGGTGAGAAATCCTCCGTAGGAGCCACCAAACACGATATGGGGCTTCCCCGGCTTTGCCACCACATGGCCACTCTCTCCACCAGCCGTCGGTTCCCAGTCGCGAAGCCCGATTCCCGAAGAGAGAAGTGATCGGGAGCGAAGTCGCACGGTTGAATTGTCCTGTTGACCACCCAGCAGTCGATAGGGGAAGTCATCATCGACGGAAAGCCGGTACATCTGCGCCGTCGGCTGATTGTCCTGACGCGACCAGGTCTCGCCCCCGTCGAAAGTCACGTTGGCTCCCCCGTCATTGCTTTCGATCATGCGCCGGGGATTCTTCGGGTCAATCCACAAATCATGATTGTCCGAGTGAGGAACAGAGACTCGTTCGAACGATTTTCCCCCGTCCTTGGATCGATGAAAACCGACGTTCAAGACGTAAAGTGAATCTTCGTCGTCGGGATCGGCATAGATTCGAGTATAGTACCATGCTC